>NZ_PTRH01000017.1:0-91379 GCF_002965045.1 Escherichia sp. MOD1-EC6300
CCCCGGCTGAACCCTGAACAATGCTACCGCCATACTGCGTCATGTCGCCCTGACGCGCCGCCGGTTTTCCGCTCATCGTAAAATCCTTTTAAAATAAATAAGAACCAGAAGCCTAGCGCCAGTCAACAACAGGAAATGATAATGAGTTAACACCCCGGAATTTTTCAGAATTTATAAAAGGCAAATTACAGGCACAAAAAAAGCGCCGTGCGGCGCTTTTTTCGGAAATCCGGTCTTATTTGCTGCCCGGGATGTTGAAACGCTTGTTGAAGCGGTCAACACGGCCACCGGTAGCAACATCACGCTGTTTGCCAGTGAAGAACGGGTGGCACTTGCTGCACACGTCGAGGTTCAGATCATGACCAACGGTGGAGCGGATTTTCATTACGTTACCGCAAGAGCAGCTAGCAGTAATTTCTTCGTATTTCGGGTGAATATCTTTTTTCATGGGAAAACCTCGGTTTAAGGCCGCGTCGCTCTTCCAGCCCTAACGCCAGACACCACGCGATGTTAAAAGTATAGCTTCAATACGATCATTTCGTACGAAGGCGCGAAATCATACAGAAATTAACCAGCGTATGCAAACTGATCCGCACTCTTCTACGGCAATGTGTATACTAACCCACCGAATTTCAAGTCAGGATGATGCTATGCCCGTTGCCCACGTTGCCTTGCCCGTTCCGCTTCCTCGTACCTTTGACTATCTGCTGCCAGAAGGCATGACGGTTAAAGCCGGGTGTCGCGTGCGCGTGCCGTTTGGCAAACAGCAGGAGCGCATCGGGGTTGTGGTGTCAGTTAGCGATGTCAGCGAGCTGCCGCTTAACGAGCTGAAAGCGGTAGTTGAAGTGCTGGACGTTGAGCCGGTATTTGCTCACTCCGTCTGGCGATTACTGCTATGGGCCGCGGATTACTATCATCATCCGATTGGCGATGTGCTGTTTCATGCCTTGCCGATTTTACTACGCCAGGGGCGGCCTGCGGCGAACGCGCCGATGTGGTACTGGTTTGCCACTGAACAAGGTCAGGCGGTGGATCTGAACAGCCTGAAACGCTCACCCAAGCAACAACAGGCGCTGGCAGCGTTACGGCAAGGCAAAATCTGGCGTGATCAGGTTGCCACGCTCGAATTTAATGATGCCGCGTTGCAGGCGCTGCGCAAAAAAGGTCTGTGTGATTTAGCAAGTGAAACACCAGAGTTTAGCGACTGGCGCACGAACTATGCCGTTTCTGGTGAACGGTTGCGATTGAATACCGAACAGGCCACCGCCGTTGGCGCAATTCATAGCGCGGCAGATACTTTTTCTGCCTGGCTGCTGGCGGGTGTTACCGGTTCCGGTAAAACGGAAGTCTATTTAAGCGTGCTGGAAAACGTGCTCGCTCAGGGCAAACAGGCGCTGGTGATGGTGCCGGAAATCGGCCTGACACCGCAAACTATTGCCCGTTTTCGTGAGCGGTTTAATGCGCCAGTGGAAGTTCTGCATTCCGGCCTGAACGACAGCGAGCGTCTTTCGGCGTGGTTGAAAGCGAAAAATGGTGAGGCGGCGATTGTGATCGGCACTCGCTCCGCACTGTTTACGCCGTTTAAAAATCTCGGTGTGATTGTCATTGATGAAGAGCACGACAGTTCCTATAAACAGCAGGAAGGCTGGCGCTACCATGCCCGCGACCTGGCGGTGTACCGTGCGCACAGCGAGCAAATCCCGATTATTCTTGGTTCCGCAACGCCCGCGCTGGAAACGTTGTGCAACGTGCAGCAGAAAAAATACCGCCTGCTGCGCCTGACCCGTCGGGCAGGCAATGCGCGCCCCGCAATTCAACATGTGCTGGATTTAAAAGGTCAGAAGGTGCAGGCGGGGCTGGCTCCGGCATTGATCACCCGAATGCGCCAACATTTACAGGCCGACAATCAGGTTATCCTCTTCCTTAACCGCCGGGGTTTTGCACCTGCCCTGCTGTGCCATGACTGCGGCTGGATAGCCGAATGCCCGCGTTGCGATCACTACTACACGCTACATCAGGCGCAACAGCATCTGCGCTGTCACCACTGTGACAGTCAGCGTCCGGTACCGCGCCAGTGCCCTTCCTGCGGCTCCACGCACCTGGTACCCGTGGGGCTGGGCACCGAACAGCTTGAGCAGACGCTCGCGCCCATGTTCCCTGGTGTGCCCATTTCTCGTATCGACCGCGATACCACCAGCCGCAAAGGCGCGCTGGAACAACAACTGGCGGAAGTGCATCGCGGCGGCGCGAGGATTTTGATCGGCACGCAAATGCTGGCGAAAGGTCACCACTTTCCGGATGTGACGCTGGTGGCGTTACTGGATGTGGACGGCGCGCTGTTTTCTGCCGATTTTCGTTCGGCGGAGCGTTTCGCCCAGCTTTACACCCAGGTCGCCGGTCGTGCAGGGCGTGCGGGTAAACAGGGCGAAGTGGTGCTGCAAACGCACCATCCGGAACATCCGCTATTGCAAACGTTGCTCTATAAAGGCTACGACGCTTTTGCCGAACAGGCGCTGGCTGAGCGGCGAATGATGCAACTGCCGCCATGGACCAGCCATGTGATTGTGCGTGCGGAAGATCATAACAATCAGCACGCGCCATTGTTCCTGCAACAACTGCGTAATCTCATCCTCTCCAGCCCGCTGGCAGACGAGAAACTCTGGGTTCTCGGCCCGGTTCCGGCGCTGGCCCCTAAACGTGGTGGCCGCTGGCGCTGGCAGATATTGTTGCAGCACCCTTCCCGCGTGCGCTTGCAACACATCATTAGTGGTACGCTGGCGCTCATCAATACAATACCGGATTCCCGTAAGGTGAAATGGGTGCTGGATGTCGATCCCATCGAGGGCTAATGCGCAAACGATGCGAGGCGGATCGAAAAATTCAATATTCATCACACTTTTCATGAAAATTCTGTAACCGTTTTCACGCGCTATCTGCTAAAAATGTTGCCGATGTGAAGTAAACATGGAAGTAGTACGCCTGCCGTGCCGGGCGAGGAGTGAGTGTGAAAGCGAAGAAGCAGGAAACTGCCGCGACCATGAAAGACGTTGCCCTGAAGGCAAAAGTCTCTACAGCGACCGTCTCCCGAGCATTAATGAATCCCGATAAAGTCTCCCAGGCCACCCGTAATCGGGTTGAAAAAGCGGCCCGGGAAGTAGGTTATTTGCCGCAGCCTATGGGGCGCAACGTCAAGCGTAATGAATCCCGTACCATTCTGGTGATTGTCCCGGATATCTGCGATCCCTTCTTTAGCGAAATTATTCGCGGTATCGAAGTTACGGCGGCAAATCACGGATATCTGGTGCTGATTGGCGACTGTGCGCATCAAAATCAGCAGGAAAAAACCTTTATCGATTTGATTATCACCAAGCAAATTGATGGCATGTTGCTGCTGGGTTCAAGGCTGCCGTTTGATGCCAGCATTGAGGAACAGCGTAATCTGCCGCCGATGGTGATGGCGAACGAATTTGCGCCGGAACTGGAGCTGCCTACAGTTCATATCGACAATTTGACCGCGGCATTTGATGCAGTAAATTATTTATATGAGCAAGGTCATAAACGGATTGGCTGTATAGCCGGTCCCGAAGAGATGCCGCTGTGTCACTACCGCCTGCAAGGCTACGTTCAGGCGCTGCGTCGCTGCGGCATTATGGTTGATCCGCAATACATCGCCCGGGGCGACTTCTCCTTTGAAGCCGGAAGCAACGCGATGCAACAGCTGCTTGCTCTTCCGCAACCGCCTACTGCTGTCTTCTGCCATAGCGATGTAATGGC
Organism: Escherichia sp. MOD1-EC6300; assembly: GCF_002965045.1. NCBI lineage: Bacteria > Pseudomonadati > Pseudomonadota > Gammaproteobacteria > Enterobacterales > Enterobacteriaceae > Escherichia > Escherichia sp. MOD1-EC6300. The sequence continues at coordinate 3,775 of NZ_PTRH01000017.1, forward strand.
GCTCGGCGCACTTTCTCAGGCAAAACGCCAGGGGCTGAAAGTCCCGGATGATCTGTCCATAATCGGTTTTGATAACATCGACCTGACGCAATTTTGTGATCCGCCGCTGACAACCATCGCGCAGCCGCGTTACGAAATCGGTCGGGAAGCTATGCTGTTATTGCTTGATCAAATGCAGGGGCAACACGTTGGCAGTGGCTCTCGTTTAATGGACTGCGAACTTATCATCCGGGGATCAACGCGCGCGTTACCTTAAAGTAAACCTTTAAGACTGCCGTGACTGGTCAAAGGCCCGCCGCTTAAGTAACATGGCGGGCTGACGAACGAATAAATACAGCGAAACGATAGTGGCACAACGAGATTATGTACGCCGCAGCCAACCGGCACCTTCGCGGCGAAAAAAAAGCACCTCACGGAAAAAGCAACGAAATCTGCCTGCGGTTTCTCCCGCAATGGTCGCTATTGCTGCCGCCGTTCTTGTGACCTTTATCGGTGGTCTGTACTTCATTACGCATCACAAGAAAGAAGAGTCCGAGACGCTGCAAAGCCAGAAAGTGACCGGAAACGGATTACCACCGAAACCAGAAGAACGCTGGCGCTACATTAAAGAGCTGGAAAGTCGCCAGCCGGGTGTGCGTGCACCAACAGAACCTTCTGCCGGTGGTGAAGTGAAAACGCCGGAGCAACTGACACCAGAACAACGTCAGCTTCTTGAACAAATGCAGGCTGATATGCGCCAGCAGCCAACGCAGCTGGTTGAAGTTCCGTGGAATGAACAGACGCCGGAACAGCGTCAGCAAACGCTTCAACGTCAGGCACAACAGCGTCAGATTCAGGCGGCTCAACAGCAGCAGCGTCAGGCTGAGCAGGCATATCAACAACCGCGTACCGCGCAAGCGCAGCAACCACCGCGCCAGACGCAGCAGACTCGCCAGGCGGCTCAGCAGCCGTACCAGGATCTCCTGCAAACGCCAGCACACACTGCCGCGGCGCAGCCGAAGTCACAGCAAGTCGCGCCTGTTAGCCGGGCCGCTGACGCGCCAAAACCGACGGCGGAGAAAAAAGACGAACGCCGCTGGATGGTGCAGTGCGGTTCGTTCAGAGGCGCGGAACAGGCAGAGACGGTACGTGCTCAGCTGGCGTTTGAAGGCTTTGACTCGAAAATTACCACCAACAATGGCTGGAATCGTGTGGTGATTGGCCCGATTAAAGGGAAAGAAAATGCCGACGGCACCCTGAATCGCCTGAAGATGGCGGGTCATACAAACTGTATTCGACTCGCTACCGGGGGTTGAAACCCTCAAAATCCCCCCCATCTATAATTGCATTATGCCCCGTACTTTTGTACGGGGTTTGTACTCTGTATTCGTAACCAAGGGGTCAGCTCGTGACAACTATAGTAAGCGTACGCCGTAACGGCCATGTGGTCATCGCTGGTGATGGTCAGGCCACGTTGGGCAATACCGTAATGAAAGGTAACGTGAAAAAGGTCCGCCGTCTGTACAACGACAAAGTCATCGCGGGCTTTGCGGGCGGTACTGCGGATGCTTTTACGCTGTTCGAACTGTTTGAACGTAAACTGGAAATGCATCAGGGCCATCTGGTCAAAGCCGCCGTTGAGCTGGCAAAAGACTGGCGTACCGATCGCATGTTACGCAAACTTGAAGCACTGCTGGCAGTCGCGGATGAAACCGCTTCACTGATCATCACCGGTAACGGTGACGTGGTGCAGCCAGAAAACGATCTTATTGCTATCGGCTCCGGCGGCCCTTACGCCCAGGCTGCGGCGCGCGCGCTGTTAGAAAACACTGAACTAAGCGCCCGTGAAATTGCTGAAAAGGCGTTGGATATTGCAGGCGACATTTGCATCTATACCAACCATTTCCACACCATCGAAGAATTAAGCTACAAAGCGTAAGGATCTCCCATGTCTGAAATGACCCCACGCGAAATCGTCAGCGAACTGGATAAACACATCATCGGCCAGGATAACGCCAAGCGTTCCGTGGCGATTGCACTGCGTAACCGCTGGCGTCGCATGCAGCTTAACGAAGAGCTGCGCCATGAAGTGACCCCGAAAAATATCCTGATGATCGGCCCGACCGGTGTCGGTAAAACTGAAATCGCTCGTCGTCTGGCTAAGCTGGCGAATGCGCCGTTCATTAAAGTTGAAGCGACCAAATTCACCGAAGTGGGCTATGTAGGTAAGGAAGTGGATTCTATTATCCGCGATCTGACCGATGCCGCCGTGAAAATGGTACGCGTCCAGGCTATTGAGAAAAACCGTTATCGCGCTGAAGAACTGGCAGAAGAACGTATTCTCGACGTGCTGATCCCACCGGCTAAAAACAACTGGGGACAGACCGAACAACAGCAGGAACCGTCCGCTGCTCGTCAGGCATTCCGCAAAAAACTGCGTGAAGGCCAGCTCGATGACAAAGAAATCGAGATCGATCTTGCCGCAGCACCGATGGGCGTTGAAATTATGGCGCCTCCGGGAATGGAAGAGATGACCAGCCAGCTGCAGTCCATGTTCCAGAACCTGGGTGGTCAGAAACAAAAAGCGCGTAAGCTGAAAATCAAAGACGCCATGAAGCTGCTGATTGAAGAAGAAGCGGCGAAACTGGTGAATCCGGAAGAGCTGAAGCAAGACGCTATCGACGCCGTTGAACAGCACGGGATCGTGTTTATCGACGAAATCGACAAAATCTGTAAGCGCGGCGAGTCTTCCGGTCCGGATGTTTCTCGTGAAGGTGTTCAGCGTGACCTGCTGCCGCTGGTAGAAGGTTGCACCGTTTCCACCAAACACGGGATGGTCAAAACTGACCACATTCTGTTTATCGCTTCTGGCGCGTTCCAGATTGCGAAACCGTCTGACCTGATCCCGGAACTGCAAGGTCGTCTGCCAATCCGCGTTGAACTGCAGGCACTGACCACCAGCGACTTCGAGCGTATTCTGACCGAGCCGAATGCCTCTATCACCGTGCAGTACAAAGCACTGATGGCAACTGAGGGCGTAAATATTGAGTTTACCGACTCCGGTATTAAGCGCATCGCGGAAGCAGCATGGCAGGTGAACGAATCTACCGAAAACATCGGTGCTCGTCGTTTACATACTGTTCTGGAGCGTTTAATGGAAGAGATTTCCTACGACGCCAGCGATTTAAGCGGTCAAACTATCACTATTGACGCAGATTATGTGAGCAAACATCTGGATGCGTTGGTGGCAGATGAAGATCTGAGCCGTTTTATCCTATAATCGCGTTCAATCATTTTCATCATTGTTTGATGGGGCTGAAAGGCCCCATTTTTATTGGCGCGTATTATGACTGAACAACAAATTAGCCGAACTCAGGCGTGGCTGGAAAGTTTACGACCTAAAACCCTTCCCCTCGCCTTTGCTGCAATTATCGTCGGGACGGCGCTGGCATGGTGGCAAGGTCACTTCGATCCGCTGGTCGCCCTGCTGGCACTGATTACCGCCGGACTGCTTCAAATTCTCTCTAACCTCGCTAATGATTACGGCGATGCAGTAAAAGGCAGCGATAAACCTGACCGCATTGGCCCGCTACGTGGCATGCAAAAAGGGGTCATTACCCAGCAAGAGATGAAACGGGCGCTCATTATTACCGTCGTGCTCATCTGTCTCTCCGGACTAGCACTGGTTGCAGTGGCGTGCCATACGCTGGCCGATTTTGTCGGTTTCCTGATTCTTGGCGGGTTGTCGATCATTGCCGCTATCACCTACACCGTGGGCAATCGTCCTTATGGTTATATCGGTCTGGGTGATATTTCCGTACTGGTTTTCTTTGGCTGGTTAAGCGTCATGGGCAGCTGGTATTTACAGGCTCATACGTTGATTCCGGCGTTGATCCTTCCGGCGACCGCATGCGGCCTGCTGGCAACGGCAGTACTGAACATTAATAACCTGCGTGATATCAATAGCGACCGCGAAAATGGCAAAAACACGCTGGTGGTGCGCTTAGGTGAAGTGAACGCGCGTCGTTATCATGCCTGCCTGCTGATGGGCTCTCTGGTGTGTCTGGCGCTGTTTAATCTCTTTTCACTGCATAGCCTGTGGGGCTGGCTGTTCCTGCTGGCGGCACCATTACTGGTGAAGCAAGCCCGTTATGTGATGCGGGAAATGGACCCGGTGGCGATGCGACCGATGCTGGAACGCACTGTCAAGGGAGCGTTACTGACTAACCTGCTGTTTGTTTTAGGGATATTCCTAAGCCAGTGGGCAGCATAACTGACAAATATCAATTAACAATTGATGATTTTGCCAACAGCCCACATAGCGCGATATACTGAAAATTCTCGCAGCAACTGAATGTTAAGCCTATGAAATACGATACTTCCGAGCTTTGTGACATCTATCAAGAAGATGTTAACGTCGTGGAACCGCTGTTCTCCAACTTTGGCGGACGGGCGTCGTTTGGCGGACAAATAATCACGGTAAAATGTTTCGAGGACAACGGGTTGCTGTACGATCTGCTCGAACAGAATGGCCGTGGTCGTGTTCTCGTCGTTGATGGCGGTGGTTCTGTTCGTCGCGCACTGGTCGATGCTGAGCTGGCGCGTCTGGCAGTACAAAATGAATGGGAAGGCCTGGTCATTTACGGCGCGGTGCGTCAGGTAGATGACCTGGAAGAGCTGGATATCGGCATCCAGGCGATGGCAGCAATTCCAGTCGGTGCCGCTGGCGAAGGCATTGGCGAAAGCGATGTCCGCGTTAATTTTGGCGGCGTCACCTTCTTCTCCGGTGACCATCTTTATGCCGACAATACCGGAATTATTCTTTCAGAAGATCCGCTGGATATTGAATAAGTACCTGCCATGCGTTAAAAGGGGAATTAAATTCCCCTTTTTTATATGCAAAATATTCATAAAGACTATCGTTTGTTTTTATTTAATTCATTTTAAATATCAATAGTTCACATCTGACAATATAAATTAATTATCGATAAATCATTTCATAAAAATATGCAGCATTAAAAATTAATGCTATATGGTAAATTAACTATTCTGGGAATAGGGATATGAATCATCGTTAGTAGCGAACGTATTATATAATAAGGGATTGATATGAGATACGTTATCTTATTAATACTATGGATAATAACTACTTTTCTTAGTCATCTTCAGCACAGCAACCTACTGTCTGGAGATCCTGGCATGGTTGGCGAGTATATCGGTTCAGTATTTCTGGGGCCGTTGTTACTTCCCGTGCTTGTGTCAGGTATTCTGTGCGCATTTATTAAAAAAAAACGTAACTTCGCCAGTTTTACTCGCGGGTGCTGTTGGGTATTGGGAATCCTGCTTTTATCCAAAGTCGGCAATACGTTTCGTATGTTTACCCCGTGGCAATATACCTTTGAGAATGCTGCGATAACCGTGACTATCCCGAACCGACACTGGAATACGGTTTCCATCAGTACTAATAAAACCATTGATATAAGAAGTGAGGATAATAGCGTCTTCATTTCTGCTTTCCGCCTGCCCGCAGGACGTAGCGCCGATGACCCGCTGGAAGCGTTAAAGAAGAAGCAGCGAGACAATCTCAAGGATCAATACAATGAGGAAGCCTTCCAGTTTCATGATTGTAATGCCAAACATTTCACCTGTAAGTATCAGGATGTGTTGATAAATTTTGATGGTCAGCAGAAAAGAACCATCAGTGTTTATCTTGAAGACACCCCCAGGGCTGTGGGGATCATTGCATTAATGGCGCCAGATACGGCAGATAAATATCGCCAACAGGCGATGGAGATTATGCTTTCCGCTAAAAATGCAGTGAAGTAAAAAATAAGGCGCCTTGCGGCGCCTCTGCGTGGAAGAGATTAAACCTCTTCCATGCGACCCAGCAGGGCCTGCAGACGTTCCTGCCAGCCGTTCTGCTGTTCTTTCAGATGGTTGTTCTCACGCTCCAGCTCTTCGCGCTGATGCTGGGCATTTTGAACTTCCTGCGACAGTGAGTTGTTTTTTTCTTTCAGCTCTTCGATTTCCATCTGCAACAGAGTGATGGTATCAATCGCCTGCTGTACTTTTGCTTCCAGTTTCTCAAACACTTCTAATGACATTGTCATACCTCTCCTGAATTGCAAGGCGTTGATGGATAAAAAATCCTCGTCCCGATTACCGGTGACGCCTTAATAAATACGAGCGCACTTTAGTTAGCTCCGATTGTATGAAGCCGCGCCATCGCTGTCCAGCGGCACGCCTTGCAGATTACGGTTTGCCACACTTTTCATCCTTCTCCTGGAGACATAATCCACGCAAATCGAAAATGTTAATAAATTTGTTGCGCGAATGATCTAACAAACATGCATCATGTACAATCAGATGGAATAAATGGCGCGATAACGCTCATTTTATGACGAAGCACACACATTTTAAGTTCGATATTTCTCGTTTTTGCTCGTTAACGATAAGTTTACAGCATGCCTACAAGCATCGTGGAGGTCCGTGACTTTCACGCATACAACAAACATTAACTCTTCAGGATCCGATTATGAGTCAAACATCAACCTTGAAAGGCCAGTGCATTGCTGAATTCCTCGGTACCGGGTTGTTGATTTTTTTCGGTGTGGGTTGCGTTGCAGCACTAAAAGTCGCTGGTGCGTCTTTTGGTCAGTGGGAAATCAGTGTCATTTGGGGACTGGGGGTGGCAATGGCCATCTACCTGACCGCAGGGGTTTCCGGCGCGCATCTTAACCCCGCTGTTACCATTGCATTGTGGCTGTTTGCCTGTTTCGACAAGCGCAAAGTTATTCCTTTTATCGTTTCACAAGTTGCCGGCGCTTTCTGCGCTGCGGCTTTAGTTTACGGGCTTTACTACAATTTATTTTTCGACTTCGAGCAGACTCATCACATTGTTCGCGGCAGCGTTGAAAGTGTTGATCTGGCTGGCACTTTCTCTACTTACCCGAATCCTCATATCAATTTTGTGCAGGCTTTCGCAGTTGAGATGGTGATTACCGCTATTCTGATGGGGCTGATCCTGGCGTTAACGGACGATGGCAACGGTGTACCACGCGGCCCTTTGGCTCCCTTGCTGATTGGTCTACTGATTGCGGTCATTGGCGCATCTATGGGCCCATTGACGGGCTTTGCCATGAACCCAGCGCGTGACTTCGGTCCGAAAGTCTTTGCCTGGCTGGCGGGCTGGGGCAATGTCGCCTTTACCGGCGGCAGAGACATTCCTTACTTCCTGGTGCCGCTTTTTGGCCCTATCGTTGGCGCGATTGTAGGTGCATTTGCCTATCGCAAACTGATTGGTCGCCATTTGCCTTGCGATATCTGTGTTGTGGAAGAAAAGGAGACCACAACTCCTTCAGAACAAAAAGCTTCGCTGTAATATGACTACGGGACAATTAAACATGACTGAAAAAAAATATATCGTTGCGCTCGACCAGGGCACCACCAGCTCCCGCGCGGTCGTAATGGATCACGATGCCAATATCATTAGCGTGTCACAGCGCGAATTTGAGCAAATCTACCCAAAACCAGGCTGGGTAGAACACGACCCAATGGAAATCTGGGCCACCCAAAGCTCCACGCTGGTAGAAGTGCTGGCGAAAGCCGATATCAGTTCCGATCAAATTGCAGCTATCGGTATTACGAATCAGCGTGAAACCACTATTGTCTGGGAAAAAGAAACCGGCAAGCCTATCTATAACGCCATTGTCTGGCAGTGCCGTCGTACCGCAGAAATCTGCGAGCATTTAAAACGTGACGGTTTAGAAGATTATATCCGCAGCAATACCGGTCTGGTGATTGACCCGTACTTCTCTGGCACCAAAGTGAAGTGGATCCTCGACCATGTGGAAGGCTCTCGCGAGCGTGCACGTCGTGGTGAATTGCTGTTTGGTACGGTTGATACGTGGCTTATCTGGAAAATGACTCAGGGCCGTGTCCATGTGACCGATTACACCAACGCCTCTCGTACCATGTTGTTCAACATCCATACCCTGGACTGGGACGACAAAATGCTGGAAGTGCTGGATATTCCGCGCGAGATGCTGCCAGAAGTGCGTCGTTCTTCCGAAGTGTACGGTCAGACTAACATTGGTGGTAAAGGCGGCACGCGTATTCCAATCTCCGGGATCGCCGGTGACCAGCAGGCGGCGCTGTTTGGTCAGTTGTGCGTGAAAGAAGGGATGGCGAAGAATACCTACGGCACTGGCTGCTTTATGCTGATGAACACCGGCGAGAAAGCGGTGAAATCAGAAAACGGCCTGCTGACCACCATCGCCTGTGGCCCAACTGGCGAAGTAAACTATGCGCTGGAAGGTGCGGTGTTTATGGCGGGCGCATCCATTCAGTGGCTGCGTGATGAGATGAAGCTGATTAATGACGCCTACGATTCCGAATATTTCGCCACCAAAGTACAAAATACCAACGGTGTGTATGTGGTTCCGGCGTTTACCGGGCTGGGTGCGCCGTACTGGGATCCGTATGCGCGCGGGGCGATTTTCGGTCTGACTCGTGGAGTGAACGCTAACCACATTATACGCGCGACGCTGGAGTCTATTGCTTATCAGACGCGTGACGTGCTGGAAGCGATGCAGGCCGATTCTGGTATTCGTCTGCACGCCCTGCGCGTGGATGGCGGCGCAGTGGCGAACAATTTCCTGATGCAGTTCCAGTCCGATATTCTCGGCACGCGCGTTGAGCGCCCGGAAGTGCGCGAAGTCACCGCATTGGGTGCGGCCTATCTTGCTGGTCTGGCGGTAGGCTTCTGGCAGAACCTCGACGAGCTGCAAGAGAAAGCGGTGATTGAGCGCGAGTTCCGTCCTGGCATCGAAACCACCGAGCGTAATTACCGTTACGCTGGCTGGAAAAAAGCGGTCAAACGCGCGATGGCGTGGGAAGAACACGACGAGTAATATCAGGCATCTGAACCAATTGCCTGATACTGATCGCCTGATGCGACGCTTACGCGTCTTATCAGGCCTACGAGCCGATGCCATTTTGTGTAGGCCGGATAAGGCGTTCACGCCGCATCCGGCATGTCGTAGACTCTGAAATCGTGCGGGGGCAACCCCCGCACACATCAATAATCCTGCCCTTCCCCTGTGCTACACTTCGCGCCATTCCTTACTGCTTAGAGTTTGCTATGAGACGAGAACTTGCCATCGAATTTTCCCGCGTCACCGAATCTGCGGCGCTGGCTGGCTACAAATGGTTAGGACGCGGCGATAAAAACACCGCGGACGGCGCGGCGGTTAACGCCATGCGTATTATGCTCAACCAGGTCAACATTGACGGCACCATCGTCATTGGTGAAGGTGAAATCGACGAAGCACCGATGCTCTACATTGGTGAAAAAGTCGGTACCGGTCGCGGTGATGCGGTAGATATTGCTGTTGATCCGATTGAAGGCACGCGCATGACGGCGATGGGCCAGGCTAACGCGCTGGCGGTGCTGGCAGTAGGCGATAAAGGCTGCTTCCTCAACGCGCCGGATATGTATATGGAAAAGCTGATCGTCGGGCCGGGAGCGAAAGGCGTCATTGACCTGAATCTGCCGCTGGCGGATAACCTGCGCAATGTTGCGGCGGCGCTCGGCAAACCGTTGAGCGAACTGACGGTAACGATTCTGGCAAAACCGCGCCACGATGCCGTTATCGCAGAAATGCAGCAACTCGGCGTGCGCGTATTTGCTATTCCGGATGGCGATGTGGCAGCCTCAATTCTCACCTGTATGCCAGACAGCGAAGTTGACGTGCTGTACGGTATTGGTGGCGCGCCGGAAGGCGTGGTTTCTGCGGCGGTGATCCGCGCATTAGATGGCGACATGAATGGTCGTCTGCTGGCACGTCATGACGTCAAAGGCGACAACGAAGAAAATCGCCGCATTGGCGAGCAGGAGCTGGCTCGCTGCAAAGCGATGGGCATCGAAGCGGGTAAAGTGTTGCGTCTGGGCGATATGGCGCGCAGCGACAACGTCATCTTTTCTGCCACTGGCATCACCAAAGGTGATCTGCTGGAAGGTATTAGCCGCAAAGGCAATATCGCCACCACCGAAACACTGCTGATCCGCGGTAAATCACGCACCATTCGTCGCATTCAATCCATCCACTATCTGGATCGTAAAGACCCGGAAATGCAGGTGCACATTCTCTGAGTGATTTGATCGATTGAGCCTTCCAGTCCTTCGGGACTGGAATTTTTTTGTTCGGAGAACGAAGATAAGGCAAGTCAATCAAAACAGGAGAAAAACATGGCTGATTGGGTAACAGGCAAAGTCACTAAAGTGCAGAACTGGACCGACGCCCTGTTTAGTCTCACCGTTCACGCTCCCGTGCTTCCATTTACTGCCGGGCAATTCACCAAACTAGGCCTTGAAATTGACGGCGAACGCGTCCAGCGTGCCTATTCCTACGTTAACTCTCCTGATAATCCCGATCTGGAGTTTTACCTGGTGACCGTCCCCGATGGAAAATTAAGCCCACGATTAGCGGCACTGAAACCGGGCGATGAAGTACAGGTGGTTAGCGAAGCAGCTGGCTTCTTTGTGCTGGATGAGGTCCCTGACTGCGAAACACTGTGGATGCTGGCAACCGGTACAGCGATTGGCCCTTATTTATCAATTCTGCAACTGGGCAAAGATTTAGATCGCTTCAAAAATCTGGTTCTGGTTCACGCCGCACGTTATGCCGCCGACTTAAGTTATCTGCCACTGATGCAAGAACTGGAAAAACGCTACGAAGGGAAACTGCGCATTCAGACGGTGGTCAGTCGGGAAACGGCGGCGGGTTCGCTCACCGGGCGAATACCGGCGTTAATTGAAAGTGGTGAACTGGAAAGTGAGGTGGGCTTGCCGATGGATAAAGAAACCAGCCATGTGATGCTGTGCGGCAATCCACAGATGGTTCGCGATACGCAACAGTTGCTAAAAGAAACCCGGCAGATGACGAAACATTTACGTCGTCGACCGGGCCATATGACAGCGGAGCATTACTGGTAAGCGGTTACTTATCGATAAACGGCACGATGAGCAGATCCGCTTTCAACTTATTGATCATCCCGCGGTATGCCGGCATCAAACGGTTGATAAATGAGTGGTGATGACCACAGACAAGGAGGTCGCACTGCTCTTGTTGCATAATATCCAGCAGTGTTTCCGGCATTTCCCCACGTTCAATACGCAGTTTTGTCTTCGGCCATTGAATATTTTTCGTCAGTTTATACAGCTTGTTATCCGACTTATTCTTCAACAATTGAAGAATATCCTCTGTTGCAGGGAAGTAGATACCCGGATACAACTCGCTTAAGCCATCATCAATATGAATTAACGTCAGGTGAGCGTCATTATGTCTGGCGAGCTCCAGGGCTTTATTCACCAGTAAGGCATCTTCTTCATTCCCGGAAATTGCCACGCCAATGTGTTTATAAGCCATGTTTAACTCCTTCTAAAGCAACTCCATCAAGCTAACGAACGCAGTGATAACTCAAAAATAATCATCTCGGCCTGGCATGAGAAGGTGAAGGCCGCATCAAGCTCAACTTGCCCCTCCAGATCCTTAATCTTATAGGCCACGCTGGCCCCTTCATCCGCAGAGGATGCAGCGGCGGCAAGCTCTTTCAGTTTAGTCATAAAGGACTCTGCTTCTTCGCGGGTGGCAAAAAAGCGCGAAAACTTACTGGTACAGTTGTCGTTATCAATCACCGTACCGATATCAATCGCACATCCTTTAGTACTGCATTTATCTACGACATCTTTCATAGGGCACCTCTGTATATTCGCCTCTCTGTCGATTACGACTTAAGAATAATGCGCCGTTAAGGGAAGAACAAACAAGTAATGATCTTATGGATTACCATTTTTTTTGATATTGCTTAAGGTGAAGAGATCAGAAGGATTTTCCGGGCATTGTCATTTTCAACGTGGAAATAACAAACCCGGAAAAAAATAGCAGTAAGAGATATATTAAAGGTTAATTACTTGATTTATTGTCGGCTTTATACTTCACATCCTGAGTATCTTTACCATATTTATTTTCGCCTTGTGTGCCAACAAACGCCCCAAGATCGATAAGCATCATCACCAGAATCAACGTCGGGACAAAACGCCCCACCGCCCATTGCCAGACACCAGGTAAAATCGCCCAGTTACCCGCCAGCAGCATCCACGCCACAATCATCAGAAATGCCCATGCGCCGGAACGCCCGCGATCATGCAAGCGCTTAACGGTTACTGCCGCTGTTGGCCAAAGCAAGCACACAAGGCAAAACGCCGCGGTCTGAATATCGAGTAAATTTTTACCCGCCAGTGAGAAAAGCACCAGCATGCCTGCGAACCACAGGCCTATCCAAATCCAGAAATCACGGCGTCCAATACGCCCTTTAAATGAAAATAACCATTGCTGTATGGTCATGTAAGTTCCTTGATGGTTGTCTTTTCCAGGATTCTACCCTTTTGACAAGGGCGACAGATATCGTTTTAATCGGAGCCAGTCATAACAAAAGGTACTGTCAATGAAGCCAGGGTGTACGCTGTTTTTTCTCTTATGTTCTGCATTAACCGTTACAACAGCGGCGCATGCACAAACACCAGATACGGCAACGACCGCGCCTTATCTGCTGGCTGGAGCCCCTACTTTCGATCTCTCCATCAGCCAGTTTCGAGAAGACTTTAACAGCCAGAACCCCAGCCTGCCACTGAACGAATTTCGTGCCATCGACAGCAGTCCCGACAAAGCCAATCTCACTCGTGCTGCAAGTAAAATTAATGAGAACTTGTATGCTTCTACAGCGCTGGAGCGCGGTACCTTAAAAATCAAAAGCATTCAAATGACCTGGCTACCCATCCAGGGGCCAGAGCAAAAAGCCGCGAAAGCGAAAGCTCAGGAATACATGGCAGCGGTGATCCGCACACTCACCCCATTAATGACCAAAACACAAAGCCAGAAAAAACTGCAGTCGCTACTAACGGCGGGGAAAAACAAACGTTATTACACCGAGACCGAAGGTGCACTGCGTTATGTTGTCGCGGACAACGGCGAAAAGGGGCTGACCTTCGCTGTTGAACCGATTAAGCTGGCGCTATCTGAATCGCTTGAAGGTTTGAATAAATGACAAAAAGCAAAGCCTTTGTGCCGATGAATCTCTATACTGTTTCACAGACCTGCTGCCCTGCGGGGCGGCCATCTTCCTTTATTCGCTTATAAGCGTGGAGAATTAAAATGCGACATCCTTTAGTGATGGGTAACTGGAAACTGAACGGCAGCCGCCACATGGTTCACGAGCTGGTTTCTAACCTGCGTAAAGAGCTGGCAGGTGTTGCTGGCTGTGCGGTTGCAATCGCACCACCGGAAATGTACATCGATATGGCGAAGCGCGAAGCTGAAGGCAGCCACATCATGCTGGGTGCGCAAAACGTGGACCTGAACCTGTCCGGCGCATTCACCGGTGAAACCTCTGCTGCTATGCTGAAAGACATCGGCGCACAGTACATCATCATCGGCCACTCTGAACGTCGTACTTACCACAAAGAGTCTGACGAACTGATCGCGAAAAAATTCGCGGTGCTGAAAGAGCAGGGTCTGACTCCGGTTCTGTGCATCGGTGAAACCGAAGCTGAAAACGAAGCGGGCAAAACTGAAGAAGTTTGTGCACGTCAGATCGACGCGGTACTGAAAACTCAGGGTGCTGCAGCATTCGAAGGTGCGGTAATCGCTTACGAACCAGTATGGGCAATCGGTACTGGCAAATCGGCAACTCCGGCGCAGGCACAGGCTGTTCACAAATTCATCCGTGACCACATCGCTAAAGTTGACGCTAACATCGCTGAACAAGTGATCATCCAGTACGGCGGCTCTGTAAACGCGTCTAACGCTGCAGAACTGTTTGCTCAGCCAGACATCGACGGCGCGCTGGTTGGCGGTGCTTCTCTGAAAGCTGACGCTTTCGCAGTGATCGTTAAAGCTGCAGAAGCGGCTAAACAGGCTTAAGTCTGACAGGTGCCGGATTTCATATCCGGCACTTACTTTCCTTAACTCCTCGCCTTAACGCAAAATCTCACACTGATGATCCTGGATTTCCTCGGCTGAAGCACGGTTCAGCGTCAGTAGATTTCGTTGTGTCGCCAGCAACACAAACGAATTATCACTCTGCCGCACCATCGCCAGCCCGTAGCTTCCCATATGTTCCCGCGCTTCAGGCACTTCTTCTGCAAGCATCATAAATGGGCTGCGTTGTACCAGTTCGCTTTCCGTTACCCGACGCGCCAGGTATTCATGCCCGTGCAAACCACCTGGCAGTGGCAACCAGCGGCTGCTGATGTTCGCCAGATTGTTATCCAGCTGTTCGCGCACATCAGGACGAATACAAGAGATATGAATATGAAAATGGTTTTGCGTACGCCCGGTGCGAGAGTTGATCGCCAAAGAAACCGCGCGATCGGGAACCGGCTGGCCGTATTTTTTGCTCATAAAATCACGCGCCTGCCAGGCCAACCAAAAGAAGTTCGGCGTTGAAGGATCGGTCAACAAAGGACTTTCAGTACCGTTAATACGATACGTTGGCATCAACAGATATTGCAGTGGGCCATTAAGATCTTTTAAAACCACGTATCCGGCATTAGGTTTGACTTCCGCACATGGCGAAGGATTTTGATTTTGCTGCTGATTGGGCAAACATTCCTCAAGGACAATCTTACGTAATGTATCCGACTCTTCACCGGTTAATTTCCAGTAACCAATACCGGCAGCCACAACGGCGATAACTATCATCACCAAAAAAAGAAGACCCGCTTTTTTCATCTTTTTTTCCCTGTACCTCAAAGAGATGCAAGGGTAACGCAAAATCGTGACAAATAAAAAACCCGGTCGCGAGAAACCACCGGGTTTGATAATTATCCTGTGGAAATCAGCGTTTGCTGATCTGATCGAACGTACCGCCGTTAGCAAAATGCTCTTTTTGCGCTTTCGTCCAGCCGCCGAACTCTTCATCAATGGTGAATAACTTCAATTTTGGAAACGCATTTTCGTACTTTTTCGCTACCTCAGCGTCGCGCGGACGGTAGTAGTTTTTCGCGGCAATTTCCTGACCTTCTGGCGAGTAGAGATATTTCAGGTAGGCTTCCGCCACCTCTTTAGTACCTTTTTTCTCAACCACTTTATCGACCACCGACACGGTTGGCTCTGCGAGGATAGACTCACTCGGCGTGACGATTTCGAATTTATCTTTCCCCAGTTCATTCGCTGCCAGCAGAGCTTCGTTTTCCCAGGCAATCAGTACATCGCCAATTCCGCGCTCGACAAAAGTGTTAGTGGAGCCGCGCGCGCCAGAATCCAGAACTTCGACGTTTTTATACAGTGCCCGAACAAAATCCTGCGCTTTTGCCTGATCGTTGTTGTTGTGGTGCAGCGCGTAGCCCCAGGCAGCCAGGTAGTTCCAGCGCGCGCCACCAGAGCTTTTCGGATTAGGCGTGATCACCGAAACACCCGGTTTAATCAGATCGTTCCAGTCATGGATCTGCTTCGGATTGCCCTTACGTACCAGGAAAACAATGGTGGAAGTGTACGGTGCGGAGTTATCCGGCAGACGTTTGATCCACTCTTTATCAATCCGCCCGCGTTCCGCAATTGCGTCCACGTCATAGGCCAGAGCCAGAGTGACAACATCAGCTTCAATACCATTGATTACCGACGTCGCTTGTTTGCCTGAACCACCGTGTGACTGACGAATCACCACGTTATCGCCAGTTTGCTGTTTCCAGTGGGCGCTGAATGCCTTGTTGTACTGTTCGTACAATTCGCGCGTTGGATCATATGAAACGTTAAGAAGCTGAATATCCTTTGCCATAACGCTGGTTGCCGCCAGCAAAAATGTTAACCCTACGCCCCACTTGTTCATCGCCCGACTCTCTTATGTTGTGTTGTGATGAGCAAAGCGTGCCAGAAGGTTAACCAAACATTAAAGAATAAAAAAAGATTGGCTATAACTTGCGGGTATATGTTGGGGGATTAAAAAGGCGGAAGAAATCCGCCTTAGATTGCTGACAAAGTGCGCTTTGTCCATGCCATATGCGGCGCGAACGCCTTATACGGCCTACAAAAGTTTGCAAATTCAATAAATTGCAGAATTCATGTAGGCCTGATAAGCGAAGCGCATCAGGCATTTTTGCTTCTGTCATCGGTTTCAGGCTAAAGGAATCTGCCTTTTTCCGAAATCATTAATACAGTTTTTTCGCGCAGTCCAGCCAGTCGCCTTTGAACGGACGCTTCATGTTTTCGATAGCGTCGATGATGTCGTGGTGAACCAGCTGTTCGTTCTGGATACCTACACAACGACCGCCGTAACCTGCCAGCAGCAGTTCAATGGCGTAAGCACCCATACGGGAAGCCAGAATACGGTCGTAAGGCACCGGAGAACCACCACGCTGAATGTGGCCCAACACAGTTGCACGGGTTTCACGACCAGTTTCTTTCTCGATGAAATGCGCCAGTTCGTCAACATCACACATGTGTTCGGTAATCGCCACAATGGCGTGTTTCTTACCTTTCGCGATACCCGCTTTGATTTCATTTACCAGGTCATCACGGCTGAATTCAACTTCCGGAACCACAACGAATTCACAACCACCGGCGATGGCCGCAGCCAGGGTCAGATCGCCACAGTAACGCCCCATCACTTCCACCACGGAAATACGCTGGTGAGAAGAAGAGGTGTCACGCAGGCGGTCGATCGCTTCTACAACGGTGCTCAGCGCAGTGAAGAAACCGATAGTGTAGTCAGTGCCTTTGATGTCGTTGTCGATAGTGCCCGGCAGGCCGATGCACGGGAAGCCCATTTCGGTCAGACGCATTGCACCCATGTAGGAACCGTCACCGCCGATAACCACCAGCGCGTCGATACCACGTTTTTTCAGGTTTTCGATAGCCACGGCGCGGATGTTCTCGTCGCGGAATTCCGGGAAACGCGCAGAACCGAGGAACGTACCGCCACGGTTGATCATGTCAGACACGCTGTAACGGTCTAGCTGTACCATACGGTCTTCATACAGACCCAGATAGCCGTCATAAATACCCATTACTTCCAGACCTTCTGTCAGCGCAGAACGAACAACCCCGCGAATTGCGGCGTTCATGCCTGGCGCATCACCGCCGCTTGTCAACACACCGATTTTCTTAATCATGACTACCTCTGAACTTTGGAATGCAAAATGAAATCTGTTGCCGGAAGTCTTCTTGCACATCGAAGTGATCCAACGAATGTGCAAATAGTATAACAATCACTTCCTGCTGAATTGATTCAGGTCAGGCCAAATGGCGGTATTTTATACACAAAATGCGGGTCTGGCTCTCTTTTATACTGATTATGAAAGCATAGACCGTTTACCCTCCCTGGGTACGACGGAACAGGGGTCCTGATGGATAATCACATCCGATCCCGGAAAACGCCGTAAAATAGCCTGCTCTACCTGATCCGCCACCATATGTGCCTGAACCAAAGGCAGAGAGTCTTCCATTTCCAAATGAATCTGAATAAAGCGGGTCGGCCCTGACTGCCGCGTGCGAAGATCGTGAGCGCCGCTAACACCCGGCCAGGAAATCACGATATCAATAATTTCTTGCCGTTCCTCATCAGGTAATGCGCGATCCAGTAATGACTGTACCGCCTCATATCCCATGCGTAACGCGCTATATAAAATATAGATGCCGATTCCCAATGCAAACAGAGCATCGGCGCGATGCCAGCCGTACCAGGACAACCCCAGCGCCAGCAGAATTGCGCCGTTCATCATAACATCAGACTGGTAATGTAGCATATCAGCCCGCACCGCCTGGCTTTGCGTCCGGCGCACCACCCACCGCTGAAACGAGACAAGGATAATCGTACAAATTAGCGCCACAATTGTCACGATAACCCCGACGCCTGGATCTGTCATCGGTGTTGGAGATACCAGATGTTGAATACCCGTCAAAAACAGGAATAGTGCCGAACCGGAGATAAACATACTTTGCGCCAGCGCCGCGAGGGACTCAGCTTTACCGTGACCAAACGAGTGATTATCGTCGGCAGGTTGCAGGGAATATCGCACCACCAGTAAATTCGTCAACGACGCGCCGATATCCACCAGCGAATCCACCAGCGCGGCGAGAATACTCACCGACCCGGTATACCACCATGCAAAAATTTTAATCAGCAATAACAGCGAAGCCATCGCCGTTGCAGCAATCGCCGCCCGACTGACCAGCCGTCCATAAGATTGATTCATAAATACTCCCGCTATCAACTGACGGTAGTATAACGGAAGCAAATCATCTGCAATGCATTAAGCAGTAGGCAAATTGAGGATAAAAAAAACCCCCACATCATGTGGGGGAAGACAGGGATGGTGTCTATGGCAAGGAAAACAGGGTTTACTACTGGGAACGTGAGTTGCTACTACTCAATAGCTTCAACGATGAACTTTTTTGCCATTGCGTCACGTCGCGCAACTGCTCCATTCGTTGTTGATGTTTCTCGTTTAAAACCGCTTGCTGCTCCGGCGTTAACAGGCGATACATTTGGTTGCGGACTTTTGCCATCTCAACCTGACGAGCAATTTGCTCATTCGCCATTTTTTCTGCCTGTGCGCGCACAGCGTTTTCATCAAAATTTTCTGCGGTGACAAGGCGATGCATTGTCTCCAGTTCGCTAACATTAACAGGAGGCTGTTCGTGCCGGGCCTGTTGCATAAGATCTCGCATCTGCTGACGCTGATGTTCGGTTAAACTTATGCCGTCGAACATATGGCTCTGCGTACTGCGCTGCGTAAGTTCTTCACCCGGATGCCAGTTATCGCCTGAACCGACTTCAGCAGCGTGGCTTAATGAACTGACTGCCAGCGTTGAGGCCATGACGGCAGCGGTAACTATGCGCATCATTTGCTCCCAAAATCTTTCTGTCGCGATTCAACGATAGAGAGTTTACGATTCAGGCTGCAAACATGCGTCAGGGGGTGTAAAACAACGTAAAGTCATGGATTAGCGACGTCTGATGACGTAATTTCTGCCTCGGAGGTATTTAAACAATGAATAAAATCCTGTTAGTTGATGATGACCGAGAGCTGACTTCCCTGTTAAAGGAGCTGCTCGAGATGGAAGGCTTCAACGTGATTGTTGCCCACGATGGGGAGCAGGCGCTTGATCTTCTGGACGACAGCATTGATTTACTTTTGCTTGATGTCATGATGCCGAAGAAAAATGGTATCGACACATTAAAAGCACTTCGCCAGACACACCAGACGCCTGTCATTATGTTGACGGCGCGCGGCAGTGAACTTGATCGCGTTCTCGGCCTTGAGCTGGGCGCAGATGACTATCTCCCGAAACCGTTTAATGATCGTGAGCTGGTGGCACGTATTCGCGCGATCCTGCGCCGTTCGCACTGGAGCGAGCAACAGCAAAACAACGACAACGGTTCACCGACACTGGAAGTTGATGCCTTAGTGCTGAATCCAGGCCGTCAGGAAGCCAGCTTCGACGGGCAAACGCTGGAGTTAACCGGCACTGAGTTTACCCTGCTCTATTTGCTGGCACAGCATCTGGGTCAGGTGGTTTCCCGTGAGCATTTAAGCCAGGAAGTGCTGGGCAAACGCCTGACGCCTTTCGACCGCGCTATCGATATGCACATTTCCAACCTGCGTCGTAAACTGCCGGATCGTAAAGATGGTCACCCGTGGTTTAAAACCTTGCGTGGTCGCGGCTATCTGATGGTTTCTGCTTCATGATAGGCAGCTTAACCGCGCGCATCTTCGCCATCTTCTGGCTGACGCTGGCGCTGGTGTTGATGTTGGTTTTGATGTTACCCAAGCTCGATTCACGCCAGATGACCGAGCTTCTGGATAGCGAACAGCGTCAGGGGCTGATGATTGAGCAGCATGTCGAAGCGGAACTGGCGAACGATCCGCCCAACGATTTAATGTGGTGGCGGCGTCTGTTCCGGGCGATTGATAAGTGGGCACCGCCAGGACAGCGTTTGTTATTGGTGACCACCGAGGGCCGCGTGATCGGCGCTGAACGCAGCGAAATGCAGATCATTCGTAACTTTATTGGTCAGGCCGATAACGCCGATCATCCGCAAAAGAAAAAGTATGGCCGCGTGGAACTGGTCGGTCCGTTCTCCGTGCGTGATGGCGAAGATAATTACCAACTGTATCTGATTCGTCCAGCCAGCAGTTCTCAATCCGATTTCATTAACTTACTGTTTGACCGCCCGCTATTACTGCTGATTGTCACCATGCTGGTCAGTACGCCGCTGCTGTTGTGGTTGGCCTGGAGTCTGGCAAAACCGGCGCGTAAGCTGAAAAACGCGGCCGATGAAGTTGCCCAGGGAAACTTACGCCAGCACCCGGAACTTGAAGCGGGGCCACAGGAATTCCTTGCCGCTGGTGCCAGTTTTAACCAGATGGTCACCGCGCTGGAGCGCATGATGACCTCTCAGCAGCGTCTGCTTTCTGATATCTCTCACGAACTGCGCACGCCACTGACGCGCCTGCAACTGGGTACGGCGTTATTGCGCCGTCGTAGTGGTGAAAGCAAGGAACTGGAGCGTATTGAAACCGAAGCCCAGCGTCTGGACAGCATGATCAACGACCTGTTGGTGATGTCACGTAATCAGCAGAAAAACGCGCTGGTGAGCGAGACATTGAAAGCTAACCAGTTGTGGGGTGAAGTGCTGGATAACGCGGCGTTCGAAGCGGAACAAATGGGCAAGTCGTTTACGGTTAACTTCCCGCCTGGGCCGTGGCCTCTGTATGGCAACCCGAACGCTCTGGAAAGTGCGCTGGAAAACATTGTTCGTAATGCTCTGCGTTATTCCCATACGAAGATTGAGGTGGGCTTTGCGGTAGATAAAGATGGTATCACCATTACGGTGGACGACGATGGTCCTGGCGTTAGCCCGGAAGATCGCGAGCAGATTTTCCGTCCGTTCTATCGCACCGATGAAGCGCGCGATCGTGAATCTGGCGGTACGGGCTTAGGGCTGGCGATTGTCGAAACAGCTATCCAGCAGCACCGTGGTTGGGTGAAGGCAGAAGACAGCCCGCTGGGCGGTTTGCGGCTGGTGATTTGGCTGCCGCTGTATAAGCGGAGTTAAACTCCGCATTTGTAGGCCAGATAAGGCGTTACGCCGCATCCGGCGTTTGAGCAGAATGCCTGATGCGACGCTGATAGCGTCTTATCAGGCCTACTCTCCGGGGGTTATTTTCCCCACAACCGCCGTGAAAAATCTTCGATTTTGCCGCTCAGTCGGCGTTTCTGCATCGTCCGCGTCCAGCTTTTCGATAACCCGGCAGCGGAGAGTAAACGGTGATACTGCTCGTCATCAAACGGCATATGCCATGCGATGGCAGCAGCCTCCTGCACGGTCAAATCGCTGACACGGGAAACCAACTCCAGCGGCGCATCAGCAGATACCAACCCTGGCGCAATCACGCTATACAACCACCCCACTTTACCCGTGTTTTGCATCAACTGCGCTATATCGTTGATATCAAAATGGTAATTGAGTTTATAGCAAGGGGAGCGTGGCTGGCTGACCTGAATTAATGCCTCTCCCCAGCGGAAAATATCGCCAATATAAACATTACTTTCCGTCAGACCGTCGGTTGAGAGATTTTCGCCAAACGCAGGCGCAACAAACAACTCCGCCTGTTCCGGAAATTCCCGCGCCCAGTAGAGATAGTGCTCACGAGGATAATGACACAGCGCTCTGTCTGGCCCGCCGTGAACCTTCTTCTCCGCCTGCTCGTCACCTTCCAGCCCCAGCTCCGTCAGCATCAACTCACCATCAACCTGGATTTTGGCAATTGCGCTGGGTTTGCCTTCGGGATAAGCCTGAATCTTGCCTGTGTATACATCAACCGGATATCGCATCTGTTCCCTCTCCACGAGAAATTTCCCCATTAGACCATATTTATTTTATGTCAGGCGTGCTGTTTTCGCGGTATGTATCCAGGCAGGAGCTCAATCGCAAACCGGACGAACGTTAGTTCATCCGGCTGTGGGGATTAAGGAAGCAGGTTTATTTTACCGTGCCTAAAATTTCGATTTTCGCCACTCTGGCTTTGACTTTACGTGACCAGATAGAGGTAAGAATTGGCACCAGAATCGAAGTCACAATGACCGCCGTCGCGACCAGCGAAGTTGCTGCCGGAGCCATCGGTTTAAACGCAGGCACCATTTCTGCAATCAGCACAGGTGTCGCTACCGCGGCCCCTGCGGAACTGGAAGCGGCAATTCCGGCAGTACCATCGCCACCGCCAATCAATTTATCGGCGATAATCAACGGAATACCGGTCACGATAATTACTGCCACACCCAACAGGATCCCCAGCAAACCTGTCTGGGCAATTACAGTCAAATCAATGGTATTGCCCAGCGCGAAGGCAAAGAATGGAATCAGCGTCTGCACCGCTTTGCTGAAAAATTCTCGTAATTCAGGGTCAAGGTTCCCAAGGGCAAAGCCCACCAGGAACGGTAATACTGCACCGACGAAAACATGCGGTTCAAACGAGGCAATCCCGGCAGTGCCCAGAATAATCATCGTCATGAGCGGCCCGGACTCCAATGACATCAACACAAATGCCCCAGCTTCTTCTTTCGTGCCGTACTGCTGCATGATGGAAGCGTAAAGTCCGCCGTTGGTCATATCCATCGCCGCCACCAGCGCCAACGTTGAAAGTCCGGCAAAAAATCCAACTTCAATACCATGTTCCGGAATAATGCGCGAGGCAATTGTCGCAACCACCCACGCGACGGCAATTTTTGTTACCACCAGCGTACCGGATTTACGCAATACCGTTCCCGTCGCGCTTAATTTTATTGACGCCCCCATGCAAAAAAACCACACCGCCAGAATGGGCACCGTACCGGTAATCATCCCGTTGGTGAATGATCCAAAATATTTCCCCGCCCCCGGCGAGAAGGTGTGGCACAGTGCGCCAAGGAATAGCGGGACGAGCATCATCCCCCCCGGGATTTTCTCAATCGAGCGTTTTATCTGCATTTCCATCACCTGTCGGCATATTTTTAAGGGCTGATGCGTAATTCCTCAACGGAGCATCAGTGTTGATGAAAACGAAGATAGACATTCATTTAATCAATAAAAGTGATCAAAACCACATCAATTGAAACACTGTTTTATTTTTATCGGATCATTGTTTTTATTTTGAAATTGATCACAAAAAAACCACCGCCGTTGGCGATGGTTCATTTTTTAAGCTGATATGCGGCGTAAACGCCTCATATCAGCAGGCGGCAAATGATTATTTTTTCGCCGCGAAACGTGCCGCTGCTTCATCCCAGTTCACCACGTTCCAGAACTCTTTGATGTAGTCAGGACGGCGGTTCTGGAATTTCAGGTAGTAAGCATGTTCCCACACATCCAGGCCCAGAATCGGGAAGCCGGAAGCGCCAGAAATAGCTTCGCCCATCAGCGGGGAGTCCTGGTTAGCAGTAGAAACCACCGCCAGTTTATCGCCTTTCAGCACCAGCCATGCCCAGCCGGAACCAAAGCGGGAAGCTGCCGCTTTTTCAAATTCTGCTTTGAAGTTATCTACGGAACCGAAATCACGTTCGATAGCCGCTTTCAGGTCACCCTGTAAGGTGGTGCCTTTTTTCAGACCTTTCCAGAACAGGCTGTGGTTAGCGTGACCGCCAGCGTTGTTGCGCAGTACGGTTTTCTTGTCTGCTGGCAGCTGGTCCAGTTTGGTGATCAGCTCTTCAACCGGCAGGTTGGCAAATTCTGGCAGGCTTTCCAGCGCCGCGTTGGCGTTGTTGACGTAGGTCTGATGGTGTTTGGTGTGGTGGATTTCCATGGTCTGCTTATCGAAGTGCGGTTCCAGGGCATCGTAAGCATACGGCAGGGATGGCAGGGTATAGCTCATATTCATCTCCAGTATTGTCGGGCGGCCGATTGTTAATGCCGCGTAAGCAGTTGGTTCATTATAGTTAATTAAATGATATTGAAAATGATTATCAATGCCGTACTTTTCGTAAGGGTATGGTTTTGCAGGAAAATGCCCGAGATGTGAAGCAAATCACCCACTTAATGCCGTGATTGCCAGTAAATCGACAACGGCGGCAACAGGCGAAAGGTTAATCGACAGCACGATTTTTACACTCATCTCGTCGGAGAAGTGACGCGACGAAAAATGATGAGGATAAGAAGATGAGTAACGCGATTACGATGGGGATATTTTGGCATTTGATCGGCGCGGCCAGTGCAGCCTGTTTTTACGCGCCGTTCAAAAAAGTAAAAAAATGGTCATGGGAAACCATGTGGTCAGTCGGTGGGATTGTTTCGTGGATTATTCTGCCGTGGGCCATCAGCGCCCTGTTACTACCGAATTTCTGGGCGTATTACAGCTCGTTTAGTCTCTCTACGCTGCTGCCTGTTTTTCTGTTCGGCGCTATGTGGGGGATCGGTAATATCAACTACGGCCTGACCATGCGTTATCTCGGCATGTCGATGGGAATTGGCATCGCCATTGGCATTACGTTGATTGTCGGTACGCTGATGACGCCAATTATCAACGGCAA
Organism: Escherichia sp. MOD1-EC6300; assembly: GCF_002965045.1. Classification (NCBI taxonomy): domain Bacteria; kingdom Pseudomonadati; phylum Pseudomonadota; class Gammaproteobacteria; order Enterobacterales; family Enterobacteriaceae; genus Escherichia; species Escherichia sp. MOD1-EC6300. The sequence goes on from NZ_PTRH01000017.1 coordinate 28,320, forward strand.
TTTCGATGTTCTGATTAATACCGAAGGCGGACGCATGACGTTGCTCGGCGTTCTGGTGGCGCTGATTGGCGTAGGGATTGTAACCCGCGCCGGGCAGTTGAAAGAGCGCAAGATGGGCATAAAAGCCGAAGAGTTCAACCTGAAAAAAGGGCTGGTGCTGGCGGTGATGTGCGGCATTTTCTCTGCCGGGATGTCCTTTGCGATGAACGCCGCAAAACCGATGCATGAAGCAGCTGCCGCACTGGGCGTCGATCCACTGTATGTCGCTCTGCCAAGCTATGTTGTCATCATGGGAGGCGGCGCGATCATCAACCTCGGTTTCTGCTTCATTCGTCTGGCAAAAGTGAAGGATTTGTCGCTAAAAGCCGACTTTTCGCTGGCAAAACCGCTGATCATTCACAACGTGTTACTCTCGGCACTGGGCGGTTTGATGTGGTATCTGCAATTCTTTTTCTATGCCTGGGGCCACGCCCGCATTCCGGCGCAGTATGACTACATCAGCTGGATGCTGCATATGAGCTTCTATGTATTGTGCGGCGGTATCGTCGGGCTGTTGCTGAAAGAGTGGAACAATGCAGGTCGCCGTCCGGTAACGGTGTTGAGCCTCGGTTGTGTGGTGATTATTGTCGCCGCCAACATCGTCGGCATGGGCATGGCGAATTAATCTTTCTGCGAATTGAGATGACGCCACTGGCTGGGCGTCATCCCGGTTTCCCGGGTAAACACCACCGAAAAATAGTTACTATCTTCAAAGCCACATTCGGTTGAAATATCACTGATTAACAGGCGGCTATGCTGGAGAAGATATTGCGCATGACACACTCTGACCTGCCGCAGATATTGATTGATGGTCATTCCAGTCTGCTGGCGAAATTGCTGACGCAAAACGCGCTCACTGCACGATGCCTCATCACAAAATTCATCCAGCGCAAAGGGACTTTTCAGGCTGGCCGCCAGCCGGGTAATCAGCTTATCCAGCAACGTTTCGCTGGATGTTGGCGGCAACGAATCACTGGTGTAACGATGGCGATTCAGCAACATCACCAACTGCCCGAACAGCAACTCTGCCATTTCGTTAGCAAACGGCACATGCTGACTACTTTCATGCTCAAGCTGACCGATAACCTGCCGCGCCTGTGCCATCCCCATGCTACCTAAGCGCCAGTGTGGTTGCCCTGCGCTGGCGCTAAATCCCGGAATCGCCCCCTGCCAGTCAAGATTCAGCTTCAGCCGCTCCGGGCAATAAATAATATTCTGCAAAACCAGATCGTTAACGGAAGCGTAGGAGTGTTTATCGTCAGCATGAATGTAAAAGAGATCGCCACGGGTAATGCGATAAGGGCGATCGTTGAGTACATGCAGACCATTACCGCGCCAGACAATTACCAGCTCACAAAAATCATGTGTATGTTCAGCAAAGACATCTTGCGGATAACGGTCAGCCACAGCGACTGCCTGCTGGTCGCTGGCAAAAAAATCATCTTTGAGAAGTTTTAACTGATGCGCCACCGTGGCTACCTCGGCCAGAGAACGAAGTTGATTATTCGCAATATGGCGTACAAATACGTTGAGAAGATTCGCGTTATTGCAGAAAGCCATCCCGTCCCTGGCGAATATCACGCGGTGACCAGTTAAACTCTCGGCGAAAAAGCGTCGAAAAGTGGTTACTGTCACTAAATCCGCAACGATAGGCGATGTCAGTAACGCTGGCCTCGCTGTGGCGTAGCAGATGTCGGGCTTTCATCAGTCGCAGGCGGTTCAGGTAACGCTGAGGCGTCAGTCCCGTTTTCTGCTTAAGCTGCCGATGTAGCGTACGCAGCGAAAGAGAAAATTGATCCGCCACGGCATCCCAATTTACCTCATCGGCAAAATGGTCCTCCAGCCAGGCCAGAAGCAAGTTGAGACGTGATGCGCTGTTTTCCAGGTTCTCCTGCAAACTGCTTTTACGCAGCAAGAGCAGTAATTGCATAAACAAGATCTCGCGACTGGCGGTCGAGGGTAAATCATTTTCCCCTTCCTGCTGTTCCATCTGTGCAACCAGCTGTCGCACCTGCTGCAACACGCTGTGGTTAACGCGCCAGTGAGACGGATACTGCCCATCCTGCTCTTGTGGCAGCAACTGATTCAGCCCGGCGAGAAACTGAAATCGATCCGGCGAGCGATACAGCACATTGGTCAGACACAGATTATCGGTATGTTCATACAGATGCCGATCATGATCGCGTACGAAACAGACAGTCCCACCGGTGATGGTATAGGGCTGCCCATTAAACACATGAATACCCGTGCCATGTTCGACAATCACAATTTCATGAAAATCATGATGATGTTCAGGAAAATCCGCCTGCGGGAGCCGGGGTTCTATCGCCACGGACGCGTTACCAGACGGAAAAAAATCCACACTATGTAATACGGTCATACTGGCCTCCTGATGTCGTCAACACGGCGAAATAGTAATCACGAGGTCAGGTTCTTACCTTAAATTTTCGACGGAAAACCACGTAAAAAACGTCGATTTTTCAAGATACAGCGTGAATTTTCAGGAAATGCGGTAAGCATCACATCACCACAATTCAGCAAATTGTGAACATCATCACGTTCATCTTTCCCTGGTTGCCAATGGCCCATTTTCCTGTCAGTAACGAGAAGGTCGCGAATTCAGGCGCTTTTTAGACTGGTCGTAATGAAATTCAGCAGGATCACATTATGACCTTTCGCAATTGTGTCGCCGTCGATCTCGGCGCATCCAGTGGGCGCGTGATGCTGGCGCGTTACGAGCGTGAATGCCGCAGCCTGACGCTGCGCGAAATCCATCGTTTTAACAATGGCCTGCATAGCCAGAACGGTTATGTCACCTGGGATGTGGATAGCCTGGAAAGTGCCATTCGCCTTGGATTAAACAAGGTGTGCGAGCAAGGGATTCGTATCGATAGCATTGGGATTGATACCTGGGGCGTGGACTTTGTGCTGCTCGACCTACAGGGTAAGCGTGTGGGTCTGCCCGTTGCTTATCGCGATAGCCGCACCCATGGTCTGATGACGCAGGCACAACAGCAACTCGGCAAACGCGATATTTATCAGCGTAGCGGCATACAATTTCTACCCTTCAATACGCTTTATCAGTTGCGTGCGCTGACGGAGCAACAACCTGAGCTTATTCCACACATTGCTCATGCTCTGCTGATGCCGGATTACTTCAGTTATCGCCTGACCGGCAAGATGAACTGGGAATATACCAACGCCACCACCACGCAACTGGTCAATATCAATAGCGACGACTGGGACGAGTCGCTACTGGCGTGGAGCGGTGCCAACAAAGCTTGGTTTGGTTGCCCGACGCATCCGGGTAATGTCATTGGGCACTGGATTTGCCCGCAGGGTAATGAGATTCCGGTGGTCGCCGTTGCCAGCCATGATACCGCCAGCGCGGTTATCGCCTCGCCGTTAAACGGTTCCCGCGCTGCGTATCTCTCTTCTGGCACCTGGTCATTGATGGGCTTCGAAAGCCAGACACCATTCACCAATGACACGGCGCTGGCAGCCAACATCACCAATGAAGGCGGGGCGGAAGGTCGCTATCGGGTGCTGAAAAATATTATGGGCTTATGGCTGCTTCAGCGGGTGCTTCAGGAGCGGAAAATCAACGATCTTCCGGCGCTTATCGCCGCGACACAGGCACTGCCGGCTTGCCGCTTCACCATCAATCCCAATGACGATCGCTTTATTAATCCTGACGAGATGTGCAGCGAAATTCAGGCTGCGTGTCGGGAAACGGCGCAACCAATCCCGGAAAGTGATGCTGAACTGGCGCGCTGTATTTTCGACAGTCTGGCGCTGCTGTATGCCGATGTGTTGCATGAGCTGGCGCAACTGCGCGGTGAAGATTTCTCACAACTGCATATTGTCGGCGGTGGCTGCCAGAACGCGCTGCTCAACCAGTTATGTGCTGATGCCTGCGGTATTCGGGTGATCGCCGGGCCTGTTGAAGCCTCGACGCTCGGCAATATCGGCATCCAGTTAATGACGCTGGATGAACTCAACAATGTGGATGATTTCCGTCAGGTCGTCAGCACCACCGCGAATCTGACCACCTTTACCCCTAATCCTGACAGTGAAATTGCCCACTATGTGGCGCAGATTCACTCTACACGACAGACAAAGGAGCTTTGCGCATGACCACTCAACTGGAACAGGCCTGGGAGCTGGCGAAACAGCGTTTCGCGGCGGTGGGGATTGATGTCGAGGAGGCGCTGCGCCAACTTGACCGTTTACCCGTTTCAATGCACTGCTGGCAAGGCGATGATGTTTCCGGTTTTGAAAACCCGGAAGGTTCGCTGACCGGTGGGATTCAGGCTACTGGCAATTATCCGGGCAAAGCGCGTAATGCCAGCGAGCTACGTGCCGATCTGGAACAAGCTATGCGGCTGATTCCGGGTCCGAAACGGCTTAATTTACATGCCATCTATCTGGAATCAGATACGCCAGTCGCGCGCGACCAAATCAAACCAGAGCACTTCAAAAACTGGGTTGAATGGGCGAAAACCAATCAGCTCGGTCTGGATTTTAACCCCTCCTGTTTTTCGCATCCGCTAAGCGCCGATGGCTTTACGCTTTCCCATGCCGACGACAACATTCGCCAGTTCTGGATTGATCACTGCAAAGCCAGCCGCCGTGTTTCAGCCTATTTTGGCGAGCAACTTGGCACACCGTCGGTGATGAACATCTGGATCCCGGATGGCATGAAAGATATCACCGTTGACCGTCTCGCCCCGCGCCAGCGTTTACTGGCAGCACTGGATGAAGTGATCAGCGAGAAGCTGGATCCTGCGCACCATATCGACGCCGTTGAGAGCAAATTGTTTGGTATTGGCGCGGAGAGCTACACGGTTGGCTCCAATGAGTTTTACATGGGGTATGCCACCAGCCGCCAGACGGCGCTGTGCCTGGATGCCGGACATTTCCACCCAACTGAAGTGATTTCCGACAAGATTTCCGCCGCCATGCTGTATGTGCCGCAGTTGCTGCTGCACGTCAGCCGTCCGGTTCGCTGGGACAGCGATCACGTAGTGCTACTGGATGATGAAACTCAGGCGATTGCCAGTGAGATTGTTCGTCACGATCTGTTCGACCGGGTACATATCGGTCTCGATTTCTTTGATGCCTCTATCAACCGCATTGCCGCATGGGTCATTGGTACGCGCAATATGAAAAAAGCCCTGCTACGTGCGTTGCTGGAACCTACCACTGAACTGCGCAAGCTGGAAGCAGCGGGCGATTACACCGCACGACTGGCACTGCTGGAAGAACAAAAATCGTTGCCGTGGCAGGCGGTGTGGGAAATGTATTGTCAGCGTCACGATACCCCAGCAGGTAGCGAATGGCTGGAGAGCGTGCGGGCTTATGAAAAAGAAATTTTGAGCCAGCGTGGGTAAACACTGCCGGATGCGGCGCGAGCGCCTTATCCGGCCTACGGGTCGTGCATCCGACAACACCGAATTTACAGGAACACAGAACATGCAAAACATTACCCAGTCCTGGTTTGTCCAGGGAATGATCAAAGCCACCACCGACGCCTGGCTGAAAGGCTGGGACGAGCGCAATGGTGGTAACCTGACGCTGCGCCTGGATGACGCCGATATCGCACCGTATCACGACAACTTTCATGCACAACCGCGCTATATCCCGCTCAGCCAGCCCATGCCTTTACTGGCAAATACACCGTTTATTGTCACCGGCTCCGGCAAATTCTTTCGTAACGTCCAGCTTGATCCTGCGGCTAACTTAGGCGTCGTAAAAGTCGACAGCGACGGCGCGGGCTACCACATTCTCTGGGGGCTAACTCACGAAGCCGTTCCAACCTCTGAACTTCCGGCTCACTTCCTTTCCCACTGCGAGCGCATTAAAGCCACCAACGGTAAAGATCGGGTGATCATGCACTGCCACGCCACCAACCTGATCGCCCTTACCTACGTACTGGAAAACGACACCGCGCTCTTCACTCGCCAGCTTTGGGAAGGCAGCACCGAGTGTCTGGTAGTGTTCCCGGATGGCGTCGGCATTTTGCCGTGGATGGTGCCCGGCACGGACGAAATCGGCCAGGCGACCGCACAGGAAATGCAAAAACATTCGCTGGTGTTGTGGCCCTTCCACGGCGTCTTCGGCAGCGGTCCGACACTGGATGAAACATTCGGTTTAATCGACACCGCAGAAAAATCAGCACAAGTATTAGTGAAGGTTTATTCGATGGGCGGCATGAAACAGACCATCAGTCGTGAAGAGCTGATAGCACTCGGCCAGCGTTTCGGCGTTACACCACTTGCCAGTGCGCTGGCGCTGTAAGGAGCAAATATGATCCGCAAAGCCTTTGTCATGCAGGTTAACCCCGACGCCCACGAAGAGTATCAGCGTCGGCATAATCCAATCTGGCCGGAACTGGAAGCAGTGTTGAAATCTCACGGTGCGCATAACTACGCCATTTACCTCGACAAAGCGCGTAATCTGCTGTTTGCCACGGTAGAGATTGAATCTGAAGAACGGTGGAATGCGGTAGCCAGTACTGATGTTTGCCAACGTTGGTGGAAGTATATGACCGACGTTATGCCAGCTAACCCGGATAACAGCCCAGTCAGTAGCGAGCTGCAAGAAGTGTTTTACCTGCCTTAATGAGTTGCGGTGCCGGAAAATATCCAGCACCGCGCCTTCATCAGAAGAAGTATTTAAAGCGAACGCGTGCGCCGTAACGGTCATCATTATCATCACCGTGTTTTTTATCACCGTCGCTATCCAGAATGGAGTAATAAGTACCAAGGTAAATATTAAAGTTCTCCATATCCATCACATTAGCGAACTGATAAGACGCATGAATGGTGTGAATGGTGTACGTCCCTTCATCATCAATCCAGCAGTCGTTATCACAAACTACACCGCTGAATTCATCAATCTTATTGTGCGCGTAGATATAACCCAGCTCGAAACGTTTCCACAGCGCGTTAATCCCGGCAGTGAAATCTTTCTCATTATTAGCATCTAAATAGGCGGTATTAAGATTAACCACGACGCCATTTTCCGGATCCGTTTTCAGGCCATTCCAGGTCATGCTCATACCATAGCCGGTACGATCGGACTGATCGACAAAATTACCCTTGCTATCGGTATAACCATAAGCATTATTTACTACGTTCGCTTCCATCGCTGCGGAAACGGTGAATTCTTCCGTCGGCGACCAGGCAATTACCGGACGCAGATAAGCAACATTTTTCTGCTGCTCCATATCGCGTCCATGATAATTACCGTCATTATATAAAGATGTTCCGTCTTCAAGTAACGTGTTTAATTCAAAATACCAGTTATCGAGTTGTTTGCTGACGAGGAAATTACCGCCAGCGTTAGAGCGCCCGCGGCCCTCTTTCATCATATAGATATAACCGCTGCCATCGTCATAAAGATCGTTCGCAGTATTACCGGAATGTTCAACAAAGGTATCCTGATTCAGCGGGAACATATCGTAGGCTTCAAAACGGCCTACTTTGACCTTCCAGTCGTTTTCTTTGCCAAAGAAGAATACCGCATCATCGATATTTACTGAACCGTGCATATCCCCCAGCGGTTGTGCGGAGAACCCGGCGAAATAACCATTATCCAGTTTTCGCATACCATCAAAACCTAACAGAATACGACCATTGAGATTCCACTGTTCATTAGTGGGATCGCTATTCACATCAGCGTTGGTCATTGCCAGCAGGCCATGATTACTTTCCGCATCCATATTAAATTCTACGTCGCCGTAGATTTTTAAATCGCCATAACCTGAAAGCAAAAGATTAGGTGAGGTGGCATTTTTCTTTGCAGATTCCGCCGTTGTCTGTCCATTTACCGGCGTATTGCCCTGGGCAGCCTTAATTTCGCGGATCTCAGCGGCTTGTTGTGTCTGCAGCTGTTTTACCTGCCCCTCTGCTTTTGCTGCCCGCATTTCTGCCGCTTCCAGGCGTTCTTCCAGCAATGCCATGCGTTGTTCCAGCGTTAAATGCTGTGTTTTTGCCATTCCGGTACTACATGCCAATAATAAACCGATGGCTAAAGATAATGTCGATTTTTTCATTATTTACGTTCCCTGAAATAAAGGAGACCCTACGCTTTCCAAAAGGAATACGTATATAGAGAAATATAAGGTGTGCACTTTCGAATTTTTAATCCAACTTCAGCAGGCCGATGGATAGTATCCCGCCACATAATATGAGTAAATCCGCTGATTTCCTGGAACGTGAGGAATATAACAATAGTGCCGTTTTTAACTAAATATCGTAAAATATTAGATATAATTCACGCTGACTCATAAGCCACAAATATAAATAGCCTTGCTGCAAAATATGTGCGGCAGTTAAACATTCACAACATCATTAAATAATGATTTCTTATTCACTGCATTTATTTTGCCCATCAATATGTGCCTTACACCGCAAAATTTATCCTTCACTCTGCCTTATATTGTCACGACTTCACGACATATCCGCGCTCATCACAAAACCGCCCCGCCGTTACAATTAACTATAATATTTTTTCATGGAGTCCAATAATGGCAGCCCTTACTGCAAGCTGTATTGACCTGAATATTCAGGGCAATGGCACTTATTCCGTTCTGAAGCAGTTGGCGACAATGGCGTTACAAAACGGTTTTATCACCGACTCACATCAATTCCTGCAAACCCTGCTGGTGCGCGAAAAAATGCACTCCACCGGTTTTGGTTCTGGTGTCGCCGTGCCGCACGGTAAAAGCGCCTGTGTTAAACAACCGTTCGTATTATTCGCTCGCAAAGCGCAGGCCATTGACTGGAAAGCCAGCGATGGCGAAGACGTCAATTGCTGGATCTGCCTCGGCGTGCCGCAAAGTGGCGAAGAGGATCAGGTCAAAATCATCGGCACGCTGTGTCGCAAAATTATCCACCAGGATTTTATCAACCAACTGCGACAAGGCGACGCCGTCCAGGTGCTTGCTTTGTTAAATCAAACCCTCAGCTCATAAGGACGTGGCGATGGAGTCATCCTTACGTATTGTCGCGATCACCAACTGCCCCGCCGGGATCGCTCACACCTACATGGTGGCGGAAGCCCTGGAACAGAAAGCCCGTTCTCTCGGTCATACCATTAAAGTTGAAACTCAAGGATCAAGCGGCGTCGAAAACCGCTTATCCAGCGAAGAGATTGCCGCTGCCGATTACGTGATTCTCGCTACCGGGCGTGGCCTGAGCGGTGATGATCGCGCGCGATTTGCCGGGAAAAAGGTTTATGAGATTGCCATCTCCCAGGCGCTGAAAAATATCGACCAGATTTTCAGTGAATTACCGACAAACTCACAACTTTTTGCCGCAGATAGCGGCGTGAAGCTCGGCAAACAGGAAGTGCAAAGTGGCAGCGTAATGAGCCATCTGATGGCGGGCGTCTCTGCGGCGCTGCCGTTTGTCATCGGTGGCGGTATCCTGGTGGCGCTTGCCAACATGCTGGTGCAGTTCGGTTTGCCGTATACCGATATGTCGAAAGGTGCGCCGTCGTTTACCTGGGTGGTTGAATCCATCGGTTATCTCGGTTTCACCTTTATGATCCCCATCATGGGCGCTTATATTGCCTCGTCGATAGCCGATAAACCCGCTTTCGCTCCGGCGTTTCTGGTTTGCTATCTGGCGAACGACAAAGCCATGCTCGGCACCCAGTCTGGCGCGGGCTTCCTCGGTGCGGTGGTGCTGGGGCTGGCGATTGGCTATTTCGTCTTCTGGTTCCGTAAAGTCCGTCTCGGCAAAGCGTTACAACCGCTGCTCGGTTCCATGCTTATCCCGTTCGTTACTCTGCTGGTTTTTGGCGTACTGACTTACTACGTTATCGGACCGGTGATGTCCGACCTCATGGGCGGGTTGCTGCACTTCCTGAACACCATTCCTCCGTCAATGAAGTTTGCGGCGGCGTTTCTGGTTGGTGCGATGCTGGCATTCGATATGGGCGGCCCCATCAACAAAACCGCCTGGTTCTTCTGCTTCTCTCTGCTGGAAAAACACATTTACGACTGGTACGCCATCGTCGGCGTTGTCGCGCTAATGCCGCCTGTCGCGGCGGGTCTTGCGACGTTCATTGCGCCCAAACTGTTTACTCAACAGGAAAAAGAAGCCGCCAGTAGCGCCATAGTGGTCGGTGCCACAGTCGCAACCGAACCGGCTATTCCTTACGCTCTGGCCGCTCCGTTACCGATGATTACCGCCAACACGCTGGCGGGCGGTATTACCGGCGTGCTGGTGATCGCTTTCGGAATCAAACGGCTGGCACCGGGTTTGGGTATCTTTGACCCGCTGATCGGCCTGATGTCGCCGGTAGGTTCATTTTATCTGGTGCTGGCGATTGGCCTCGCGCTGAACATTTCATTCATTATCGTCCTGAAAGGATTATGGTTACGCCGCAAAGCCAAAGCTGCGCAACAGGAGCTTGTCCATGAACATTGAGTTACTGCAACAGTTGTGCGAAGCCAGCGCCGTCAGCGGCGATGAACAGGAAGTTCGCGACATTCTGATAAACACGCTGGAACCCTGCGTGAATGAGATCACCTTCGATGGTCTGGGCAGCTTTGTTGCCCGTAAGGGGAATAAAGGTCCAAAAGTTGTTGTTGTCGGGCATATGGATGAAGTCGGCTTTATGGTCACCCACATCGATGAGAGCGGTTTTCTGCGCTTCACCACCATTGGCGGCTGGTGGAATCAGTCGATGCTCAACCACCGGGTAACCATACGCACACACAAGGGATTTAAAATCCCTGGTGTAATTGGCTCCGTCGCGCCACATGCGTTAACCGAAAAGCAAAAGCAACAACCGCTGTCATTTGATGAGATGTTCATTGATATTGGCGCAAACAGTCGCGAAGAAGCGGAAAAACGTGGCGTGGAAATTGGCGATTTTATTAGCCCGGAAGCCAATTTTGCCTGCTGGGGCGAAGATAAAGTGGTCGGCAAGGCGTTGGATAACCGCATCGGCTGCGCAATGATGGCTGAACTATTGCAGACGGTGAATAACCCCGAAATTACGCTTTATGGCGTTGGCAGTGTGGAAGAAGAAGTTGGGCTACGCGGGGCACAAACCTCGGCTGAACACATTAAACCGGATGTGGTGATCGTGCTGGATACCGCTGTCGCGGGCGATGTTCCAGGCATTGATAACATTAAATATCCGCTGAAACTGGGCAACGGGCCGGGGCTGATGCTGTTTGACAAGCGCTACTTCCCCAACCAGAAACTGGTAGCAGCGTTAAAAAGCTGTGCCACGCAGAATGATTTACCGCTGCAATTTTCCACTATGAAAACCGGTGCGACGGATGGCGGGCGCTACAACGTGATGGGCGGCGGACGTCCGGTTGTCGCGCTGTGCCTGCCAACGCGTTATCTGCACGCCAATAGCGGTATGATTTCAAAAGCCGATTACGATGCTCTGCTCACGTTGATAAGGGATTTTCTGACCACTTTAACCGCGGAGAAAGTCAACGCGTTTAGCCAGTTCCGTCAGGTGGATTAATGCTAAACGAACGCCAGTTAAAGATTGTCGATCTGCTGGAGCAACAGCCACGCACGCCTGGCGAGCTGGCGCAACAGACTGGCGTTTCTGGCAGGACCATCCTGCGTGATATTGACTATCTCAACTTTACCCTTAACGGCAAAGCCCGCATTTCCGCCAGTGGCAACGCGGGCTATCAGCTGGAAATCTTCGAGCGCCGCAGCTTTTTTCAGTTGCTGCAAAAGCACGATAACGACGATCGGCTGCTGGCGCTGTTATTACTGAATACCTTCACTCCCCGTGCGCAACTCGCCTCGGCGCTTAATTTGCCAGAAACGTGGGTAGCAGAGCGCCTGCCCCGCCTGAAACAGCGCTATGAACGCGGTTTTTGTCTCGCTAGTCGCCCTGGTTTGGGCCATTTCATTGATGAGACAGAAGAGAAACGCATTATTTTGCTGGCGAATCTTTTACGCAAAGATCCGTTTTTAATTCCGCTGTCGGGAGTAACACGAGACAATTTTCAACAATTAACCACCGCCTGCGAAAAGCAACGTCGCTGGCCGCTGATGCAAGGCGACTATCTCTCAAGCCTGATTCTGGCTATTTACGCGTTGCGTAATCAGCTTACTGACATATGGCCTGAATATCCCGGTAGCGAGATAAAACAGATCGTTGAATATAGCGGCCTGTTTCTTGGTGATAATGCTGTAAGAACGTTGACGGGGTTGATAGAAAAACAGCATCAACAGGCGCAGGTTATTTGTGTCGATAATGTGCTGGCATTGCTGCAAAGGGTGCCGGGCATTGCGTCATTGAATATTATTGATACGCAACTGGTTGAGAATATTACCGGGCATTTATTACGTTGCCTTGCCGCGCCGGTGTGGATTGGAGAGCACCGCCAAAGCAGCATGAATAACCTGAAAGCCGCCTGGCCTGCGGCCTTTGATATGAGTCTGCACTTTATTACGCTACTGCGTGAACAACTCGATATTCCCCTTTTCGACAGCGATCTGATTGGTTTGTATTTTGCCTGTGCGCTGGAACGGCATCAAAACGAACGCCAGCCGATCATTTTGCTCTCTGATCAAAACGCGATTGCCACTATTAATCAGCTCGCCATTGAGCGCGACGTCCTGAATTGTCGGGTGATTATTGCCCGCTGCTTTAGCGAACTGGTTGCCATTCGCGAAGAGATTGAGCCGTTATTGATCATTAATAACAGCCATTATTTACTGGATGACGCGGTCAATAATTGCATCATCGTAAAAAATATCATTACGGCTGCCGGTATCGAACAAATAAAACATTTTCTGGCGACGGCATTTATTCGCCAGCAACCGGAGCGTTTTTTTTCTGCCCCCGGAAGTTTTCATTATTCGAATGTACGTGGTGAAAGCTGGCAACATATTACCCGGCAAATATGTGCGCAATTAGTGACGCAACACCACATTACCGCCGATGAAGCACAACGGATCATCGCCCGCGAAAGCGAAGGCGAAAACCTGATTGTTAATCGTCTCGCCATCCCACATTGCTGGAGCGAACAGGAACGCCGTTTTCGTGGATTTTTTATTACCCTCGCCCAACCGGTTGAGGTGAATAACGAAGTAGTTAACCATGTGCTGATCGCCTGTGCCGCCGCCGATGCGCGTCATGAGCTAAAAATATTTAGCTATCTTGCCAGCGTATTGTGTCAGCATCCGGCAGAGGTTATTGCCGGGTTAACAGGATATGAGGCATTTATGGAGTTACTTCACAAGGGGTGAACTGTGTCGGATGCGCCGCATCCGACACTGCATTTATCACCAAAATCAAAAACATTTAACGCAGGCGATTATAGTCATCGACCATTTCGTTGTACTCGCGTAACGCTCGCGGAAATGAGTCGTCGACCATCCAGCTGGTGTTTGCATCCTGAAGTTGCTCTTTATCCCAGTCAGAGTACGGAACTTTATCTCTGACGCGGCGAACGTATTTTTTAGCCTCGAGTTGATACTGGTCTGCCGAATTAATGAACGAGAAATTCATACCGCCTTTATCCGCTTCTTTGGCCTGCGCCACCAGCGTTTCCAGTTCAGAGACTTTCTTCATTGCCGCATCAACATCAAACTTCTCTTGCGAAATCAGGTTATTAATTTGTTTCGCTGAAATCATGACTGCCAGGGAGTAGTAGTGGAATGTTTTTCCTTCTGTTTCTTCAATATTTTTCAGTTCCGCAAGCTGACGCTTATCGTTAATTTCCTGAATCGCCGCATGATAAGATTCTGCTACAGGTTCAAAGGCTTCAAGATTTTTTAAGAATGTCTGGTGCAGCGTTTTCCCTTTCGCAAACGCATCGTCTTTATAATTTTCCTGGGTGTAATATTTATCCATTTCGTTAATGGTATTACCCAACGCCACGGCAGCATCAATATAACTCACCGCCACGCCATCAATAGGTTGCAGCGCAGGCGTTAACGCCACAGCACTTTTTACGCCTTTTTCACACTCAGCGAGGTTGGATTCACTAATACCGTAGATACCATAAACAGTACGCTCTTCACCGGTAGGGCCCTGTTTAAAATCTTTCAGCCAGTCAGCATAACGCGCCAGACTGCTCTGTACCGGGATCTGTAACTTGTTGTAGCACTTGATATAGACATCCATTTTTTCGTCGAAAACCGCTTGTTCATCGACCACCGGTTGCGCAGGTGTTTCAGGTTTAGCTTCTGCTTTTGCAACGGGAGCTTCAGTAGGTTTCGCTTCAGGAGTTGGTGCGGCAGGTTGACTATTGGCGGGCGGGGGCGTTTCTGTTTCGGATTTTTTATCGTCACAACCCGTGAGACCGAGAGCCATTATGGCGACTATAATAGCGGAAGATAATAAATTCCTTTTCATTTAATTGCCTTATAAATAGATAAATAAGAGAGTGAATATAATAAATGAAAAAAGAAAATGTCACTACACGCGTTTTGTTTATAAATAAGTCGATAATATTCATAAAATGAATAAGTCCTGTAATTTAATTTCTAAATCACAGGACTTATTTTAATTAATTACTCAAACGCTGCGGATGGGTATAAACCGTTGCCCGACCCGGCTTACAAAAGCCCACCAGCGTCAAATTACAGCGCTCAGCCACTTCTACGGCAAGCGTGGTCGCGGCAGACACCGCAAACAAAATTTCTACGCCGCACATCGCTGACTTTTGCACCATTTCATAACTGGCACGACTGGAAACCAGCACCGCACCTTGCTGCCAGCTTTCCCCTTCTTGTGACCGGCGGCCTAACAGTTTATCCAGCGCCACATGGCGACCCACGTCTTCATGCCCGCCTACCAGTTCGCCAGATGGCAACATCCAGGCAGCGGCGTGAGTACAACCAGTCAGTTGCCCCACTGGCTGGAAATCATTGAGATGGCGTAATGCATCATCCAGTTTGTTGAGATCAAATGTCTGAGTGAACGGCAGCGGCTGCACCGGTTTACCGATGTCATTAAGTTGCTCCACGCCGCACACACCACATCCCGTACGTCCCGCCAGTGCCCGACGACGCTCCTTCAACCCCATAAAGCGGCGGCTGGAAAGCTCAATTTGCACTTCCAGACCATTACAGGAAGGAACGACATCCATACCGAAGATATCGCGCGGACTTTCGATAATCCCCTCGGAAAGCGAAAAACCGAGCGCAAAGTATTCAAGGTCTTTGGGCGACGCCATCATCACCACATGCGAAATGCCGTTGTAGACCAGCGCAACGGGAACCTCTTCCGCCACCTCATCTAACCGTGGGTGTTGTAAATCGTCACGCCGCCATAACTCAATTTGACGAACACCTGTGACATTTGTCACATTTTTGATTTCTTTTTGCTGTGTTTTTTTCACTTTCTATTAACCGGATAAGAACACACACACCAACATTATGGTATTCTGTTACAAACCCTTCCTGGATGGAGGGAAATTGAGCCAATTCTGGACCTTTGCGGCCCCTTCCGCAAAGAAAAATAACTCCCACTCCCTGCACACGCAGCAAGCGAATGTAAATGGGACGTGACAATGTCGAAACAAGGAGCAATCCATGCAGGTCAGCAGAAGGCAGTTCTTTAAGATCTGCGCTGGCGGTATGGCAGGCACCACGGCAGCGGCACTGGGTTTTGCACCCAGCGTAGCACTCGCGGAAACCCGGCAGTATAAACTGCTGCGCACCCGCGAAACCCGTAATACCTGCACCTATTGTTCCGTAGGCTGTGGGCTGTTGATGTACAGCCTCGGTGACGGAGCAAAAAACGCCAAAGCATCTATCTTCCATATCGAAGGTGACCCGGATCACCCGGTCAACCGCGGTGCACTTTGTCCGAAAGGCGCTGGCCTGGTGGATTTCATCCACTCCGAAAGCCGTCTGAAGTTTCCGGAATACCGTGCGCCAGGTTCTGATAAATGGCAGCAAATCAGTTGGGAAGAGGCGTTTGATCGCATTGCCAAACTGATGAAAGAAGACCGCGATGCTAACTACATTGCGCAAAACGCCGAAGGCGTGACTGTTAACCGCTGGCTCTCCACCGGGATGCTGTGTGCTTCCGCGTCGAGTAACGAAACCGGCTATTTAACGCAAAAATTCTCCCGCGCGCTGGGTATGCTCGCGGTCGACAACCAGGCGCGTGTCTGACACGGACCAACGGTAGCAAGTCTTGCTCCAACATTTGGTCGCGGTGCGATGACCAACCACTGGGTCGACATCAAGAACGCCAACCTCGTCGTGGTGATGGGCGGTAACGCCGCTGAAGCACACCCGGTCGGGTTCCGCTGGGCGATGGAAGCCAAAATTCACAACGGCGCGAAGCTGATTGTGATCGATCCTCGCTTTACGCGTACGGCGGCGGTGGCTGACTACTATGCCCCTATTCGTTCCGGTACTGACATTGCTTTCCTGTCAGGCGTATTGCTGTACCTGCTGAACAATGAAAAATTCAACCGCGAATACACCGAAGCCTATACCAACGCCAGCCTGATCGTGCGTGAGGATTACGGCTTTGAAGATGGCCTGTTCACCGGCTACGACGCAGAAAAACGCAAGTACGATAAATCCTCCTGGACTTACGAACTGGACGAAAACGGCTTCGCCAAACGCGATACCACGCTGCAACATCCGCGCTGCGTGTGGAACTTGCTGAAACAGCACGTTTCCCGTTATACGCCAGATGTGGTTGAAAACATCTGTGGTACGCCGAAAGACGCGTTCCTGAAAGTCTGCGAATACATCGCAGAGACCAGTGCTCACGATAAAACTGCCTCGTTCCTTTACGCGCTCGGCTGGACGCAACACTCCGTTGGTGCGCAGAACATTCGTACGATGGCGATGATCCAGCTACTGCTCGGCAATATGGGGATGGCAGGCGGCGGCGTTAACGCCCTGCGCGGTCACTCCAACATTCAGGGGCTGACGGACCTGGGGCTGCTGTCGCAGAGCCTGCCAGGTTACATGACGCTGCCAAGCGAGAAGCAGACCGATCTGCAAACCTACCTTGCCGCCAATACGCCGAAACCGCTGCTGGAAGGCCAGGTTAACTACTGGGGCAATTACCCGAAATTCTTCGTCTCCATGATGAAGGCCTTCTTTGGTGATAAAGCGACGGCAGAAAACAGCTGGGGCTTTGACTGGTTGCCGAAGTGGGATAAAGGCTACGACGTCCTGCAATACTTCGAGATGATGAAAGAGGGCAAGGTCAATGGCTATATCTGCCAGGGCTTTAACCCTGTTGCCTCATTCCCGAACAAAAACAAAGTGATCGGTTGTCTGTCGAAACTGAAGTTCCTCGTCACTATCGACCCGCTGAACACTGAAACCTCTAACTTCTGGCAGAACCACGGTGAGCTGAACGAAGTGGACTCGTCGAAGATCCAGACCGAAGTGTTCCGTCTGCCATCGACCTGCTTCGCGGAAGAGAACGGTTCAATCGTTAACTCCGGTCGCTGGTTGCAGTGGCACTGGAAAGGTGCGGACGCCCCGGGGATTGCGCTGACTGATGGCGAGATCCTCTCCGGTATCTTCCTGCGCTTGCGCAAGATGTACGCCGAACAGGGTGGCGCGAACCCGGACCAGGTGCTGAACATGACCTGGAACTACGCCATCCCGCATGAGCCGAAGTCGGAAGAAGTGGCGATGGAGAGCAACGGTAAGGCGCTGGCCGATATTACCGATCCGGCAACCGGGGCGGTTATCGTCAAGAAAGGCCAACAACTCAGCTCGTTCGCTCAACTGCGCGATGACGGCACCACCTCCTGTGGCTGCTGGATTTTCGCCGGTAGCTGGACGCCGGAAGGCAACCAGATGGCGCGCCGTGATAACGCCGATCCGTCTGGCCTCGGTAACACGCTGGGCTGGGCATGGGCATGGCCGCTTAACCGCCGCATTCTGTATAACCGCGCCTCCGCAGATCCGCAGGGTAACCCGTGGGATCCGAAGCGTCAGTTGCTGAAATGGGACGGCACCAAATGGACCGGCTGGGATATTCCGGACTACAGCGCAGCGCCTCCGGGCAGTGGCGTCGGGCCGTTTATCATGCAGCAGGAAGGCATGGGGCGTCTGTTTGCCCTCGATAAGATGGCGGAAGGTCCGTTCCCGGAACACTACGAGCCGTTTGAAACGCCGCTGGGAACTAACCCACTGCATCCAAACGTTATCTCGAACCCGGCTGCGCGAATCTTTAAAGACGATGCCGAAGCATTGGGTAAAGCCGATAAGTTCCCGTATGTCGGAACCACCTATCGTCTGACCGAGCACTTCCACTACTGGACCAAACACGCGCTGTTGAATGCGATTTTGCAGCCAGAGCAGTTTGTGGAAATCGGGGAGTCGCTGGCGAATAAACTTGGCATTGCCCAGGGCGATACCGTGAAAGTCTCCTCCAACCGTGGCTATATCAAAGCCAAAGCGGTGGTGACCAAACGTATTCGCACGCTGAAAGCGAACGGCAAAGATATCGATACCATCGGTATTCCGATTCACTGGGGCTATGAAGGTGTTGCGAAAAAAGGCTTTATTGCCAACACGTTAACGCCATTCGTCGGTGATGCGAACACGCAGACGCCGGAGTTTAAGTCCTTCCTTGTGAATGTGGAAAAGGTGTAACGGAGACGACATATGGCTTATCAATCTCAAGATATCATTCGTCGTTCCGCGACTAACGGTCTGACCCCCGCGCCTCAGGCGCGGGACTTCCAGGAAGAAGTGGCGAAACTCATCGACGTCACCACCTGTATCGGCTGTAAAGCCTGTCAGGTGGCGTGTTCAGAGTGGAACGACATTCGCGATACCGTCGGCAATAACATTGGGGTGTACGACAACCCCAATGATTTAAGCGCCAAATCGTGGACGGTGATGCGCTTCTCGGAAGTGGAGCAGAACGACAAACTGGAATGGCTGATCCGTAAAGACGGCTGTATGCACTGTTCCGATCCAGGCTGCCTGAAAGCGTGTCCGGCGGAAGGGGCAATTATTCAGTATGCCAACGGTATCGTCGACTTCCAGTCCGAGCAGTGCATTGGTTGCGGTTATTGCATTGCGGGCTGTCCGTTCGACATTCCGCGCCTCAACCCGGAAGACAACCGCGTTTATAAATGTACGCTGTGCGTTGACCGCGTGGTGGTTGGGCAAGAACCGGCCTGCGTGAAGACCTGCCCAACGGGCGCGATTCACTTCGGTACGAAAGAGTCGATGAAAACGCTGGCGAGCGAGCGCGTGGCGGAGCTGAAAACTCGCGGTTACGACAATGCGGGTCTGTACGATCCGGCAGGCGTGGGTGGTACACACGTTATGTACGTGCTGCACCATGCTGACAAGCCAAATCTGTATCATGGCTTGCCGGAGAACCCGGAAATCAGCGAAACCGTGAAATTCTGGAAAGGCATCTGGAAACCGCTCGCAGCTGTTGGCTTTGCGGCTACCTTCGCAGCCAGTATCTTCCACTACGTGGGTGTCGGTCCGAACCGTGCGGATGAGGAAGAGAATAATCTGCACGAAGAGAAAGACGAGGAGCGCAAATGAAACGACGTGACACCATCGTGCGCTACACCGCGCCGGAACGTATCAACCACTGGATCACCGCCTTCTGCTTCATCCTGGCGGCGGTGAGCGGGCTGGGCTTTTTGTTCCCTTCCTTCAACTGGTTGATGCAAATCATGGGCACACCGCAGCTGGCGCGCATTCTGCACCCGTTTGTCGGCGTGGTTATGTTTGCCTCGTTCATCATCATGTTTTTCCGTTACTGGCATCACAACCTAATCAATCGGGATGATATCTTTTGGGCGAAGAATATTCGTAAGATCGTCGTCAACGAGGAAGTAGGTGATACCGGGCGTTATAACTTCGGTCAGAAATGCGTTTTCTGGGCGGCGATTATTTTCCTGGTTCTGCTGCTGGTGAGCGGCGTGATTATCTGGCGTCCTTATTTTGCGCCTGCTTTCTCAATCCCGGTGATCCGATTCGCGTTAATGCTGCATTCATTTGCCGCAGTGGCGTTAATTGTGGTTATCATGGTGCATATCTACGCCGCCCTTTGGGTGAAAGGCACGATTACCGCCATGGTGGAAGGATGGGTTACTAGCGCATGGGCGAAGAAACATCACCCACGCTGGTACCGTGAGGTCCGCAAGACAACGGAAAAGAAAGCTGAATGAGTATTCGCATAATCCCGCAAGATGAGCTGGGTTCGAGCGAGAAACGTACGGCGGATATGATTCCGCCGTTATTGTTCCCTCGGCTCAAAAATTTATACAACCGCCGCGCCGAGCGTCTGCGCGAGCTGGCAGAAAATAATCCGCTGGGTGATTACCTGCGTTTTGCTGCGCTTATCGCCCACGCCCAGGAAGTGGTGCTGTACGACCATCCGCTGGAGATGGATCTGACCGCGCGCATTAAAGAAGCCAGCGCACAGGGCAAGCCACCGCTGGATATTCACGTTTTGCCGCGTGATAAGCACTGGCAAAAGCTGCTGATGGCAATGATTGCTGAGCTGAAACCTGAAATGAGCGGCCCCGCGCTGGCAGTGATTGAGAATCTGGAGAAGGCATCAAGCCAGGAGCTGGAAGATATGGCCAGCGCGCTGTTCGCCTCTGATTTCTCGTCCGTCAGCAGCGATAAAGCGCCGTTTATCTGGGCCGCACTGTCGCTCTACTGGGCGCAGATGGCCAATCTGATCCCCGGCAAAGCCCGCGCTGAATATGGCGAACAACGTCAATATTGCCCGGTTTGTGGTTCTATGCCGGTGTCCAGCATGGTGCAAATTGGCACCACTCAGGGGCTGCGTTATCTGCACTGCAACCTGTGTGAAACCGAATGGCACGTAGTGCGCGTAAAATGCAGCAATTGTGAACAGAGCGGCAAACTGCATTACTGGTCGCTGGATGACGAACAGGCCGCGATTAAAGCCGAAAGCTGCGATGACTGCGGCACTTACCTGAAGATTCTTTATCAGGAAAAAGAGCCGAAAGTTGAAGCCGTGGCAGATGACCTCGCCTCTCTGGTACTGGATGCGCGAATGGAGCAAGAAGGCTACGCCCGCAGTTCCATCAACCCGTTCCTGTTTCCGGGTGAAGGGGAGTAATCTCTGACGTTTTCCGGGTGGCGCAGGTCGCCCGGATTACAGCTCATAGGGTGTGACGATACCTGCTATTCCCGCAAAATCTCTCGTATTTTGCGAGGCGTTTTCCAGATACGATGTAACAATTGCAGTTATTATAAGTTCAAGTAAAACAACCTTGTATTAATACCAGAATAAGGACATCTGGTTTTTTATATTCAAGAATAAAAAATTTTTTGTCATTCCTTATGCTCCTTACACTGATCATCGACACCCACTGTCTCCCCCTTTTGCCTGCCTCCCTTTGCTTTACGCACCGGGAATTGCTGACGTTCCAGATATTGCTCTACCGCTTCGCGTAAAATTGCAGATCGTGAAACCTTACGCCAGCCCCTAAGCTTGTTCAGCCGTTTAATTGCCTCTTCTGATAAATGAAGAAAAACCGTATTCATCACCATTACCAATACCTTACATATATTACTCATTAATGTATGTGCGAAAATTACGCCGAAAAATCATTTAAAAAAAGCGGATTTTTGCATGCTGTTTTGTTTTTGCGAGACGTTTTCCAGAAATAATAAGAACGTTGCAGTTGTTTCATTTGTTAATCAAAAATGGTTTGGTTATCGCCCAGGATGAGATATGGGTGCTATAAATATATTATATTCAGGGATATTTATTTTTTGATTGGGTCTTCATTTGCATAATCTGAATGGTGTACCCGAAAAACGTCAGCATCCTAACAGCACCAGGATTTAAGGTGAAATTTAACATCCATCACAGACCGGTCAATGCTGCCACCAACCGGTCTTTACTTGCTCGTCGTTATAATTTTGTGGGTAACAGTTCGGGAAACAAGGAATTCCTTCCGGAACACCCCGGTATCATCCGATAGCATTGACGTCAATCATCAGCGCGACGGTGAGTTTTTTTAATCGAATCATAGGATGGTAACGTTAAGCACGATTACGGGTCATAGTAAAACTCCTGAGCAGGCGGCACTATGCCGCTTTCACAGGAGTTCTGAATGCTGGTGCTTTCTGTATGGCATAACCATGCCCCTCGCGGCTAAGTGCCTGCACACTTCTCTCTTTGTATGTCATTTTTGCAATGCATTGGCCGAATTCTGGTAATTCAAATGAGTTTTACTCTTCAGACTCCCATCCCTACGGTATACGAGTTAGATTCATGAATGAAATCGACATTTTTAAAAAACGAATCTTGTAAAACATCCGTGTTGATATTACCTTGCAACCCAACATTAAATTTGTTAGAGAGATGAAGAACTCGAATATCAAAAAGGTCTTTTAACATCATTAATTCTTCAGCTGTTAATGACTCGCAACTAAAATATCCCTGTTGATCAAAAAGGTTTTCAATTTCTCCACCATAGGCGAGGCGTTTTTCAATGAGTGTTTGCAACATCGAGTTGCCAAGAACAATGGATATCGTGCGATCTTTCGCAGATTTACACCCCATCACAACGGCAACATTCGTATCCCCCTCAGGGGTTTCATTTAACGCTGTTGCTAAAATGGTGGTCAAACACGCAAACGGTACTGTATTTCTTTCGTGGTTTAATTTATCTACCAATTCATTCCATTTATTAAAAACCGGCCGATATTTTGTTTGTACAGAATTACCCATGTGGTTAAATAATCCAGCCATACGATTTTTTATCATCTCGATATCCGGAGAGTCAGAAATACTTTGCGCATAATACGGGCCTGATGATGTTGCATACATTAAAGCAGCGCCCACACCTGTCACCATGATAGGTGCAACCACGGTTTTGGCAAAGGCGACGCTGCGATGACTATGCGCTTCACAGTCTAAAGGAATATATTCCACTGGCTGCGGTAAATCCTGGCATGCCTCCCTCATCATTGCGGTATGTTTTACAAACAACGGTTTTTCATTGCCAAAAAAAACTTTCTGCTTAATTGCACTAAGAAAACGCAAATCAAAAATGATTGTTTTTGGTTTATTATTTTTTGGCACATTTCCTATTATCCCGCTAAGAACCTTCCTTGCTGCATGGAGATTTTTTTGCACAGCACATAACACAATTGACGAAGCCTTCTCTACTTCGTTATTGATTTTAATTTTAAAATCTGCCCGATATACGTTGACGGGTAATGCAAGTATATCTGGCCCTACATCTTTGGCTGAGTATTTATTTGTGATCGACGGCCGTGAATCCACGAGAAAACTTAGCCGCAAATTATGCTCTATATTACCAGCTGTTTTTGTGTTG
The DNA here is from genome assembly GCF_002965045.1 of Escherichia sp. MOD1-EC6300. Classification (NCBI taxonomy): domain Bacteria; kingdom Pseudomonadati; phylum Pseudomonadota; class Gammaproteobacteria; order Enterobacterales; family Enterobacteriaceae; genus Escherichia; species Escherichia sp. MOD1-EC6300. The sequence continues at coordinate 51,658 of NZ_PTRH01000017.1, forward strand.
TGATTAAACATAGAGATGTCACCTCTCATTCTTTCACACATATCCTCAACTTTTTCACTTCGTTCTTGTGGCAATTTGGCTTTAACGTTAATTTGATGATTTTTACCGGTGCATTCCTTTACTACAAGAGGAACGTTATCTAAAGTGCCATATAGGCTAATAACGTCACCAGGGTTTTTATCATGTAAGTAAGTTTGATTAATACTCGAGGCATTCACAAAGAGGTCAATATTATAACTGTTTATAACTTCACCTACATCAAATGTGTAGTGCTTACTCTGGAGGCTGCCATCCTTATTTAATTGTATATCAATCAATATATCCCCTGACTTTGTCACCATATCTTTGCCATAAACCATTTGCATAGCCATTTCGAGGAGGTTTTTATCTAACTGATTGCGGGCGTTGAGTAAGCGACTACCAAATAATTTATATACTGTTCCCGTCATTGCCAGCGCTGCGCTTTCTGGTACTTTGCGTTTCCACAGTGAGGTTTCTCTATTTTTGAACAGGTCATATTCATTATTACTCGACAACCCGAGTTTCAGTTCGTTAACACAATCGCACAGTTGCTCCTCACCTTCCATTTTAAGGCAAAGTGAAAAATGATTTAATAGCGTTTGCTTCGGTGATTCATTACTCGTTAGTTGTTTTTCTAAATTAACAATAGAATAACTTTCTTGTTTAATGAGATTAATATTGGCAACCATTACAGCCTCCTTCCCACGGTTTAAGAGCAAACATGCCACATAATTATTTACAACATCCAGAAGCAGTAAATGAATGATACTGACAATGACGCCAGTCCATTATCTTTGCATAATGTTTGTTAGCTATAGATTTTAAAAATATTTATGAGAAAAGTATGGCACCAGAGGGGGTTTTGACTATCAAAAATCGCTCAAACCTGAACTAAGATGATGAATTAAGCATTATCGGCGATAATTGCCACTCGGCTCTACAAATAATATTTAAATGCTCCTGAACAGTGATGTAGCAAGACACGTATGGAGCCAACGAAGAATAAAAATTTATGGAGTTCTTATTCAATATAACCGGAATAGTCAGGGGCTGATGTAAATGACCTGAAAGAATGAGAGAGGCAGCACCGCCCCTCTCCATCAGCTACTCTTCTTCGTTCCCGCCCTCTTCATACGGGCCAAATGGCTTCGCGGGCAGAACGATATACGTGCCTTCAAACACCGCCCCCGGCGTCTCGTCGCCAAAGATTTCGACCTGCATCTGCACCCGTGCTTTACGTCCGCGCGCCAGACGGTCGAGATCGCCGCTTAAGGCACCGAGGTCGGCTACCGCGTGTGGTTTACCGCTGATTGGTTTGCTGTAACGGATATGCGCATCAGCGAGAATAATGGTTCCGCCGAGGTGGCGTTCGCGCAGCATTAGCCAGATAAGCCCCCAACCGGTGAGCGTAGCCAGCGAGAATAAACTCCCGGCAAACAGCGTGTGGTGCGGATTCTGATTGCCGGTTTCCGGCATGGTGGTGATAAATTTTTGCCCGGTATATTGCTGAATGCGCACGCCCATTTTTTCGCTTAGCGGGATATGTTCGTACCACGCCTGTTGCAGCTGCGCGCACCAGTCGCCGCGATGCAGAATGTCATCCAGAGTGGCGACAGGTTTTATCATCAAAAAATGGCGAATCGGCGTAGTGGTTGGCGTGGTGATTTCTCCCTGATTAACAAACCCCAGCTTGGCGAAAAACTCCACCGCGTCTTCGCGGGCGCTACAGGTCACGCGCTTAACACCTTCCTGACGCGCCACCGACTCCAGAGTCATCGCCATCAGCGTTCCTAACCCTTTGTCCTGCACGTCGGGATGAACGGCCATAAAGCGAATGGACGCTTCATTGTCGGCATTAATATACAGTCGGCCTACCGCCACCAGATTACCCTGCTCGTCGACGACCATCTGGTGATGCGCCATCGCATCCCACGCGTCGCGTTCCGAACCTTTCGGTTGATGCAGGGGCTTACGCAACATTTCCCAGCGAAACTGATAGTAACGCTCTAATTCTTCTTCTGTTTGTGGAACCCGAAGGTGATACATAGCGATACTCTCTCTTGTTTCCCGTGACAACCCTGGAAGCTGGCTCATACCTGCAACCAGAATGTTACGGGGCCATCATTGACCAGCGATACCTGCATATCCGCAGCGAAGCGTCCTGTTTGCGTGTTCATCTCTTGCTGACGGCAGCGTTCGACGAAATAGTCATATAACGCCTCTGCGCGATCCGGTGATGCGCCTTTGGAGAAACTTGGGCGCATCCCCCGTTCGGTATCTGCGGCGAGGGTAAACTGGGAAACCACCAGCACACTGCCGCCCGCCTGTTGCACGTTGAGATTCATCTTGCCTTCGGCATCGCTGAAGATGCGATAGCCAAGCACGCGCTCGCACAGACGGTTTGCTTTCTGTTCGTCGTCATCCTTTTCGACACCCAATAACACCAAAAGTCCCGCGCCAATTTCGCCCGTCACTTCTCCCTCCACGGTGACGCTGGCACGGGTTACGCGTTGAATTAATGCAATCATGGTTCGTCGTCTTCTTCTTGTTCAGCTGCTTGTTTTAGTTTGCGGTATTCCCCGAGAGTGACAGTAATTTCCGCGCCAAGCAAGACGATACACCATGTCCAGTAGACCCAGACAAAGAGAATGGGGATCACCGCCAGCACGCCGTAAATGAGCTGGTATGACGGGAACATGGTGATATAAAGCGCGAAACCTTTCTTTCCTGCTTCGAACAGGAGTGCGGCGACAAACGCACCGACAATCGCGTCGCGGTTAGGTACGCGAATGGTAGGAACAATGCTGTAGAGCAACCAAAAGGAGATCCACGACAACAACAGCGGAAAAATACGCAGCACATTGTCAATGACAGTATTGAGATCGCTTGCCCAACGCAGAGAGAGCAGATAGGAGCTGATCGCCAGACTGGCCCCTGCCAGCAGCGGCCCCAGCGTTAAAATCATCCAGTACACGGCAAACGAGTAAATTTTTGGTCGCGCTCGTTTACTGCGCCAGATGGTATTCAATGCGCTATCGATGGAGTACATCAGCAATAATGCTGTGACGATCAGCCCGCACGCCCCGACGGCGGTCATTTTGTTGGAATTGGCGACAAACTGTTCGATATATCGCTGGATAACATCGCCAGTAGCAGGCAGAAAGTTGGCAAAAATAAAGTGACGCAACTGAATGCTGACGTCCGAAAACATGGGAAACGCGGCGAAAAGCGCAAAAACAACGGCAACCAGCGGCACTAATGAGAGCAACGACACATAGGCAAGATTACCTGCCAGGGTTGTCATATTGTCCTCATCAATGCGTTGCCAGAGTAGTTTTAGCCAGGCCCATAGCGGACGGGTACGGTGCCTGGCTTTGTCCTGAATGTTTTTTAGCATAACACCTTCGCGAAATAGTCCGGGATGGTGGTTTTATCTTTCACCAGAATACTGGTAATACCTAGCTGATTTGCTCCTTCTATATTATCGGCGTTGTCATCGAAAAAGACCGTATCGCTGGCTGAAAAACCTTCCGCCTGCAAAACATGCTGGTAAATTCGTGCTTCAGGTTTGCGCATCCCCAGATCTTGCGACAGATAGATATGGTCAGCAGCATCACGAATTTCCGGGTATTCCTCCGGCCAGAAGGTGGTATGTAGGCGGTTAGTATTGGAAAGCACCACCACACGATGCCCCTGCTCACGCAGTTTATGCATGATGGCGATCACTTCCGGGCGCAGCGCGACAAACACCGCCTGCCAGCCGTGGGAAAACTGCTCATAGCTTAGCGGTAGAGCCATCTCATGACACAGCGCCTCTGCGAACGCTTCGTCGCTAATTTCCCCACGCTCATGCTGATGAAACGCCTCGCCCATGTGGAAACTCTTCTTAAGCGTAGCCAGGGGAACACGCGTTAAATCGCTCCAGGCTCCCAGCACACGGTTAAAGTCGATATCGACAATCACATTACCTAAATCAAAGATATAGAGCATTTTTGCCTCCTTTCGCGCCACAAGAAATTAACTGTAGCGGGAAAGGATGGGTTTGGCTATGTGGTCAGGTATGAAGCAAGGTCAACGGTCACAAAATTCTACGCGTCTTCCTGGGGAAGGATGATTTCAATTTGGCTGTCTTGTAAGCGTGATTTTAGCGCAGCGGGCGGCAGCTCGTCGGTAAAGAGCGCAGTGACCTGTGCCACGTTACCAATTTCAACCGCCGCCGAAGCATGATACTTAGTGTGATCGGCGACCAGCAGAATATTTCTCGCGTGCGCCATCATCGTTTTCACCACGTTAGCTTCGTTTACATCAAACTCCATCAACGCGCCATCGCTCTCAATCGCCCCAACGCTTGTTACCAGATAATCAGCCCGAAAATCGGCCACAAAGGAAGCCGCTGAAGGGCCAATGATCCCGCTATTATGAGAGCGCAACGTACCGCCGGGCACCATCACTTCAAAGCGCGGGTTGTGGTACAGAATATGCGCCACACGCAGGCTGTTCGTGATTATCCGCAAATGATTATGGTTAAGTAACGCCCGGGCGACATGTTCGACAGTCGTACCGATGGTGATAAATATTGTCGATCCATCAGGAATATAGTCTGCCACCGCTTCGGCAATCGCTTTTTTCTCTTCAGTTTGCGAAACCTCACGCTGTTCGAACGCCGTATTAACGACGCTGGAGGCCCGACCCGCGCCACCGTGATGGCGCGTGATCAGCCCTTGCTCGCTTAATTTACGAATATCCCGGCGGACCGTCTGCGTGGAAACATCCAGCAGATTTGCCAGCTCATCAATATTCATATACCCACGCTCGGCGATCAGCATGAGGAGTTGGTCGTGCCGCGGGTTACCGGTCAGTTCGGTAAGGCTCATGAAAATTCCTCGAAAAACCATCACCCTGGCATTTTATACAAAAAGTGACAAAAAAGATCGGGTTTGATCACAGTCAGGGATCCCGGCACGCCCACCGGGACGCGTGCATTTTAACGCCGCCACACCGCTGGCAAAGCGGACGGAATCCGCTAAATCTCCACCTGTTGCCAGCGCCACCGCCAATGCGCCGTGAAAAACATCGCCCGCACCGGTAGTATCTACCACATCAACTTTGAAAGCTGGCTGATGCTGTCGCCCGCCATTCTCCAGCCAGTCACAGCCTGCACTGCCCTGAGTAACATAGACATGTCCATTTGTGATCGTTTGTGCCTGTTTTAGGGCACTCGCCATCTCTTTCACGCCCGTTAGCCGCGCCAGACCCGGTTCTGAAAAAGCGGCATGATCGCTTAACGCCACCAGCTCACTGATATCCTGCGGCGTAATATCACCGTCCAGCACGGTCATCACGCCCACCTGCCGGGCCAGGGTGAAGGCTTTTTTCGCGCCGTCGTGCCAGCGTACATCTGCCAGCACCACGTCCCACTGAGAGAAATCAATTTCCTCCAACCACTCTGCGTCAGGCAGCAGGTCCGGGCTGGGATAGTTAATGATGATTCGCTCGCCTTTGGCATCCACCATGATGGCGGATTGCGAAGATTTCGCCTGGTTATACCGTTTGGTGTAACGGGTGTTAACGCCCCAGGATTCCAGCTCTGCCAGCAGGCTGTTGCCCGTGTCGTCGTCACCGACGCGACCAATAAAATCGACCTGCGCACCCAGTCTGGCCGCCGCAACTGCTGCTGTAGCCGCTGGCCCGCCGCCAACTTCCGTATAATTTTTTGCCACGTACTTACCGCTCTCCGTCGGCAACCCTTCCACGTAATAGATGCGATCCATCACGGTAATTCCTACACAAGCAACACGAATCATGGTCATTCCTTAAGCATTTTGGGATGCGTTCATTTTAATTTCACCAATTGTTTAAAAAGTGACGGCTGTCAATTTTTTGACGATAAATTACAAATACGATCAAAAACAGACAAGCAAGGCATGTCATAAATGACAAAAAGTGACATCACTGTATTCAGGAGAGGGTTATGGCAGCAATCGCGTTTATCGGTTTAGGACAAATGGGTTCGCCAATGGCGAGCAATTTATTGCAGCAAGGGCATCAACTTTGCGTCTTCGATGTGAATGCCGAAGCCGTACAGCATCTGGTAGACAAAGGGGCGACTCCCGCTGCTAACCCAGCGCAGGCCGCTAAAGGTGCCGAATTTATCATTACCATGTTGCCGAATGGCGATCTGGTGCGTCACGTGTTGTTCGGTGAAAACGGTGTCTGTGAGAGCTTATCTTCCGATGCGCTGGTCATTGATATGTCGACCATCCACCCGCTGCAAACCGATAAATTGATTGCTGATATGCAGGCCAGAGGCTTCAGCATGATGGATGTTCCGGTTGGCCGTACTTCCGCAAATGCCATTACCGGTACTCTGCTACTGCTGGCTGGCGGCACTGCTGAACAAGTTGAACGCGCCACGCCGATCCTGATGGCGATGGGCAGCGAGTTGATCAACGCGGGCGGTCCGGGCATGGGGATCCGCGTTAAGCTCATCAACAACTATATGAGTATCGCGCTCAATGCGCTTTCGGCAGAAGCTGCCGTTTTGTGCGAAGCCCTCAATCTTCCCTTCGATGTTGCCGTCAAGGTAATGAGCGGTACTGCCGCCGGTAAAGGCCACTTCACCACTTCCTGGCCGAACAAAGTCCTCAGCGGAGATCTTTCTCCCGCCTTCATGATCGATCTTGCCCATAAGGATCTTGGCATCGCCCTTGATGTCGCCAACCAGTTGCATGTGCCGATGCCACTGGGGGCCGCCTCACGGGAGGTTTATAGCCAGGCGCGCGCAGCGGGTCGCGGTCGCCAGGACTGGTCCGCCATTCTGGAGCAGGTCCGTGTCAGTGCCGGGATGACTGCCAAAGTAAAAATGTAACGACTGGATAAAGGAATAAATGAATGAATAAGTACACCATCAACGACATTACGCGCGCATCGGGCGGTTTTGCCATGCTGGCAGTCGATCAGCGCGAAGCCATGCGCATGATGTTTGCCGCGGCTGGCGCACCCGCTCCAGTAGCCGATAGCGTTTTAACTGATTTCAAAGTTAACGCCGCGAAGACGCTTTCACCTTATGCATCGGCGATTCTGGTAGATCAACAATTCTGCTACCGCCAGGTGGTTGAGCAAAACGCGATTGCCAAAAGTTGCGCCATGATTGTCGCCGCCGATGAGTTCATCCCTGGCAACGGTATTCCGGTAGATAGCGTAGTCATTGACCGCAAAATCAACCCGCTACAAATCAAACAAGACGGTGGCAAAGCCCTGAAACTACTGGTGCTGTGGCGTAGTGATGAAGATGCGCAGCAACGCCTGGATATGGTGAAAGAGTTCAACGAACTGTGCCACTCACACGGTCTGGTAAGCATTATTGAGCCAGTCGTCCGCCCACCGCGTCGTGGCGATAAATTCGATCGCGAACAAGCGATCATCGATGCCGCCAAAGAGCTGGGCGACAGTGGCGCTGACCTCTACAAAGTTGAAATGCCGCTTTACGGAAAAGGTCCGCAACAAGAGCTTCTCAGTGCTTCACAACGTCTGAATGACCATATCAATATGCCGTGGGTGATCCTCTCTTCCGGCGTTGACGAAAAACTGTTCCCGCGTGCCGTGCGCGTGGCGATGACGGCGGGCGCATCGGGCTTCCTGGCCGGTCGGGCCGTCTGGGCATCGGTGGTCGGTTTACCAGACAACGAACTGATGCTGCGTGACGTTTGCGCACCGAAATTACAACAACTTGGCGATATCGTCGACGAAATGATGGCTAAACGCCGTTAAGATGAGGATACAAAAATGAAATGGTTTAACACCTTAAGTCACAACCGTTGGCTGGAACAGGAAACCGATCGCATCTTTGATTTTGGTAAAAATTCCGTAGTACCGACTGGCTTTGGCTGGTTAGGCAATAAAGGGCAAATCAAAGAAGAGATGGGCACCCATCTGTGGATCACCGCCCGTATGTTGCACGTTTATTCCGTTGCTGCGGCGATGGGTCGACCTGGCGCTTACTCGTTGGTTGATCATGGTATCAAAGCCATGAACGGCGCACTGCGCGATAAAAAATATGGCGGCTGGTATGCCTGTGTCAATGACGAGGGCGTGGTGGATGCCTCCAAACAGGGCTATCAACATTTCTTTGCCCTGCTGGGTGCCGCCAGTGCTGTCACAACGGGTCACCCGGAAGCGCGTAAGCTGCTCGATTACACCATTGAAATTATCGAGAAATACTTCTGGAGCGAAGAAGAGCAGATGTGCCTGGAATCCTGGGACGAAGCCTTCAGCAAAACCGAAGAGTACCGCGGCGGCAATGCCAATATGCACGCGGTGGAAGCTTTCTTGATTGTTTATGACGTAACGCATGACAAAAAATGGCTGGATCGCGCGATTCGCGTGGCTTCCGTCATTATCCACGACGTCGCCAGAAATAATCATTATCGCGTTAACGAGCACTTCGATACCCAGTGGAATCCGCTGCCGGATTACAACAAAGATAACCCGGCGCACCGCTTCCGCGCATTCGGAGGCACGCCGGGCCACTGGATCGAATGGGGCCGTTTAATGCTGCATATCCACGCTGCCCTGGAAGCCCGTTGCGAACAACCTCCAGCATGGCTGCTAGAAGATGCCAAAGGTCTGTTCAACGCTACCGTGCGCGATGCCTGGGCGCCCGATGGTGCCGACGGGATTGTTTATACCGTTGACTGGGAAGGCAAACCGGTGGTCCGCGAACGTGTGCGTTGGCCTATCGTCGAAGCGATGGGTACGGCTTACGCGCTCTACACCGTTACCGGCGATCGCCAGTACGAAACCTGGTATCAGACATGGTGGGACTACTGCATTAAGTACCTGATGGACTATGAAAATGGTTCCTGGTGGCAGGAGCTGGATGCGGACAATAAGGTCACCACCAAAGTCTGGGACGGTAAACAGGATATTTATCACCTGCTGCATTGCCTGGTGATCCCGCGTATCCCGTTAGCGCCAGGCCTGGCTCCGGCAGTTGCGGCGGGTCTGCTGGACGTGAATGCCAAATAACTGACTGAAAACCCTAACCCTCTCCCCAAAGGGGAGAGGGGACCGCCCGGCGCAGTTTTTTGGTTTGACATCAGCCTCATGGGAGGCTGTATGCCGTTTTTTAATTAAGGTGCCTCGTATGCAAATCACCAACATGCATTGCAGTGGACAAACCGTTTCACTTGCCGCGGGGGATTATCACGCGACTATCGTGACGGTTGGTGCTGGTCTGGCTGAATTAACTTTTCAGGGTTGTCATTTAGTCATCCCGCACAAACCCGAAGAGATGCCGCTGGCGCATCTGGGTAAAGTGCTTATTCCGTGGCCGAACCGGATCGCCAACGGCTGTTACCGCTATCAGGGACAGGAATATCAGTTACCCATTAATGAACATAGTTCAAAAGCCGCTATTCACGGGCTGCTTGCCTGGCGAGACTGGCAAATTAGCGAATTAACCGCCACCAGCGTTACCCTGACAGCTTTTCTACCGCCCAGTTACGGCTATCCGTTTATGCTGGCTTCGCAGGTTGTTTATTCGCTCAATGCTCGCACGGGCCTTTCCGTTGAGATCGCAAGCCAGAATATTGGTACTGTGACCGCACCTTATGGTGTGGGTATTCATCCTTATTTAACCTGCAACTTAACATCTGTTGATGACTATCTTTTCCAGCTTCCGGCAGAACAGGTTTATGCCGTCGATGAGCACGCAAATCCGACAACGCTTCACCACGTTGATGAGCTGAATTTAAATTTCACGCGGGCGACAAAAATAGCCGCGACAAAAATAGACCATACCTTTAAAACCGCTAATGATCTGTGGGAAATGACCATTACCCATCCACAGCAGGCACTTTCGGTGAGTCTTTGTTCCGATCAACCCTGGGTGCAGGTTTATAGCGGCGAAAAATCACAGCGTCAGGGACTGGCAGTTGAACCTATGAGTTGCCCGCCTAACGCCTTTAATTCAGGTATCGACTTATTATTACTGGAACCAGGAAAAACGCACCGCCTGTTTTTTAATATTCACGGGCAGCACAATTAATTTTATTAAGAAAAGAACGGGATCATTGTTTAGGGTTGTATTTACACAACAGGAAATATTATGGACTTTTTTACGTTATTTTCGCCGGATGGGGCCATGGTGGAAACAAGCGTGGTATGTATCGTTATCGCGTTAATGTTTCTTTATACCTTTGTGGGGATATGCGCGGGATTTGGCGGTGGTTTAACCACCATGCCGCTCGTCACGTTAATGCTCCCCGTAAAAATGGCAACACCACTTTCGGTAATTGTCGGCACCGCAACCGCCTTGTACGCCACCTGGCTGTCACGTAAAGAAACGGATTGGCGATCGGCAATGGTACTGATTATTTTCTCGTTTCTGGGAATACCCGTCGGTTTATATGCGCTGTCGTATTTACCCGACCATTTTATGAAAGTGGGCTTAGGCGGATTCCTTATCCTTTACTCGTTTTACAGCATGTTTATTCCTCGCCTGCCGATTTATGACCGTAACTGGATCGCCGCACCTATCGGCGCAGTAGCTGGTGCATTAGGCGCGGCGTTCTCAACCAACGGGCCGCCGATGGTTATCTACGGGATGCTGCGTAACTTAGGTCCGGCGGCATTTCGCGGCACACTGAACGCCTTCTTCACCGCAAACAACATCGCGGTGATCGGCGGGCTGGCGACCAGCGGAATTTTGACTGTTTCTATCTTTAAACTGGTGCTGTTTTGTATTCCCACCATGATCCTCGGTTCACTGATTGGACAATATGTGCATAAACGCATTTCGGTCAAAGTGTTTCGTGTGATGGTCTTTTTATTGTTGATTGCCTCCGGTTCTATGTTGATAAAAGGTGCGTTGGGAATTCCCGCCGCTGCCGCACTTCTGCCTCCGTTTACCTTGTTAGTTATACTGCAACTGGCATTTGGTAAAAAAGTGGCTGCAATCCGCCGAGCTGAAGAAAGTAAATAATCACTTGCGCGGGTTTTAATTTATACCCGCACACATTCTTTGATTAATGAAACCTGTAATAACAGGATGGCATGAAATATTAGTTTTATACTCTATGGAGATTATTTATGGATACGCCACGCCCACAGTTATTAGATTTTCAATTTCATCAGAATAACGACAGTTTTACTCTACGTTTTCAAGACCGTCTTATTTTAATCCATAGCAAAGATAATCCTTGCTTATCGATTGGCTCAGGTATAGCGGATATCGATATGTTCCGCGGTAATTTCAGCATTAAAGATAAATTGCAGGAGAAGATTGCGCTCACCGACGCCATCGTCAGCCAGTCACCGGATGGCTGGTTAATCCATTTCAGCCGTGGTTCTGACATTAGCGCCACGCTGCGTATCTCTGCCGACGATCAGGGCCGTTTATTGCTGGAACTACAAAACGACAACCATCACCACAACCGCATCTGGCTGCGTCTTGCCGCACAACCAGAGGACCATATCTACGGCTGCGGCGAACAATTCTCCTACTTTGATCTGCGCGGCAAACCGTTCCCGCTATGGACCAGTGAACAAGGCGTTGGTCGCAACAAACAAACCTATGTCACCTGGCAGGCCGACTGCAAAGAGAACGCGGGCGGCGACTATTACTGGACTTTCTTCCCGCAGCCTACTTTTGTCAGCACGCAGAAGTATTACTGCCATGTTGATAACAGTTGCTATATGAACTTCGACTTTAGTGCCCCGGAATACCATGAACTGGCGCTGTGGGAAGACAAAGCAACGCTGCGTTTTGAATGTGCTGATACATACATCTCCCTGCTGGAAAAATTAACTGCCCTGCTGGGACGTCAGCCAGAACTGCCCGACTGGATTTATGACGGGGTAACGCTCGGCATTCAGGGTGGGACGGAAGTGTGTCAGAAGAAACTGGACACCATGCGTAACGCGGGCGTGAAGGTCAACGGCATCTGGGCGCAGGACTGGTCCGGGATCCGTATGACCTCTTTTGGCAAACGTGTGATGTGGAACTGGAAGTGGAACAGTGAAAACTACCCACAGTTAGATTCCCGCATCAAGCAATGGAAAGAAGAAGGCGTGCAGTTCCTCGCCTACATCAACCCGTATGTTGCCAGCGATAAAGATCTCTGCGAAGAAGCGGCGCAACATGGCTATCTGGCAAAAGATGCCTCTGGCGGTGACTATCTGGTGGAATTTGGGGAGTTTTACGGCGGCGTTGTCGATTTGACCAATCCTGAAGCCTATTCCTGGTTTAAAGAGGTCATCAAGAAAAACATGATCGAATTGGGCTGCGGCGGCTGGATGGCAGATTTTGGCGAATATTTGCCGACCGATACGTATCTGCATAACGGCGTTAGCGCCGAAATTATGCATAACGCCTGGCCCGCACTGTGGGCGAAATGTAACTACGAAGCCCTTGAAGAAACGGGCAAGCTTGGCGAGATCCTTTTCTTTATGCGCGCCGGTTCTACCGGTAGCCAGAAATACTCCACCATGATGTGGGCGGGCGACCAGAACGTCGACTGGAGTCTGGACGATGGCCTGGCGTCGGTTGTTCCGGCGGCGCTCTCGCTGGCGATGACCGGGCATGGCCTGCATCACAGTGACATTGGCGGTTACACCACCCTGTTTGAGATGAAGCGCAGCAAAGAGCTGCTGCTGCGCTGGTGCGATTTCAGCGCCTTCACGTCGATGATGCGCACCCACGAAGGCAACCGTCCGGGCGACAACTGGCAGTTTGACGGCGACGCGGAAACTATTGCCCATTTTGCCCGTATGACCACCGTCTTCACCACCCTGAAACCTTACCTGAAAGAGGCCGTCGCGCTGAATGCGAAGTCCGGCCTGCCGGTTATGCGCCCGCTGTTCCTGCATTACGAAGACGATGCGCAGACCTACACCCTGAAATATCAGTACCTGTTAGGCCGCGACATTCTGGTCGCTCCGGTGCATGAACAAGGCCGTAGCGACTGGACGCTCTATCTGCCGGAGGATAACTGGGTCCACGCCTGGACAGGTGAAGCGTTCCAGGGCGAGGAAGTTACCGTTAATGCGCCCATCGGTAAACCGCCGGTCTTTTATCGCGCCGATAGCGAATGGGCGGTACTGTTCGCGTCGTTAAAAAGCATCTAATCACGTCCGCCCGTGGGGAAACTCACGGGCAAAGGGAGAACAACGATGAGTCACATCACAACGGAAGATCCTGCTACTTTACGTCTGCCCTTTAAAGAGAAACTCTCTTACGGTATCGGAGATCTGGCCTCTAACATCCTGCTGGATATCGGCACGCTTTATCTTTTGAAGTTTTATACCGACGTTCTGGGGCTGCCCGGCACCTATGGCGGTATTATCTTTTTGATCTCGAAATTCTTTACCGCCTTTACCGACATGGGTACCGGCATCATGCTCGATTCCCGGCGTAAGATCGGTCCAAAAGGTAAGTTCCGTCCTTTTATTCTGTATGCGTCATTCCCGGTCACCTTACTGGCGATCGCCAACTTTGTCGGCACACCGTTTGATGTCACCGGTAAAACGGTGATGGCCACTATCCTGTTTATGCTCTACGGGCTGTTTTTCAGCATGATGAACTGCTCTTATGGCGCAATGGTCCCCGCTATTACCAAAAACCCCAACGAACGCGCATCACTGGCGGCATGGCGTCAGGGTGGCGCTACATTGGGCCTGCTGCTTTGTACGGTGGGATTCGTGCCGGTTATGAATCTTATCGAGGGTAATCAGCAACTTGGCTATATCTTCGCCGCCACGCTATTTTCACTGTTCGGCCTGCTGTTTATGTGGATCTGCTACTCGGGCGTGAAAGAGCGTTATGTCGAAACCCAACCTGCAAATCCGGCGCAAAAGCCAGGCTTGTTGCAATCTTTCCGTGCGATTGCCGGTAACCGCCCGCTGTTCATTTTGTGCATTGCTAACCTCTGTACCTTAGGGGCATTTAACGTCAAGCTCGCCATTCAGGTCTATTACACCCAGTACGTGCTTAACGATCCCATCCTGTTGTCATATATGGGATTTTTCAGCATGGGCTGTATTTTCATCGGCGTGTTCCTGATGCCTGGTGCAGTCAGACGTTTTGGTAAGAAGAAAGTCTATATCGGCGGTCTGCTGATCTGGGTGCTGGGCGATCTGCTCAACTATTTCTTCGGCGGCGGCTCGGTCAGCTTTGTGGCGTTCTCCTGCCTGGCGTTCTTCGGCTCAGCGTTTGTTAACAGCCTGAACTGGGCGCTGGTTTCTGACACCGTCGAGTACGGCGAGTGGCGCACCGGCGTTCGTTCGGAAGGTGCGGTCTACACCGGCTTCACCTTCTTTCGCAAAGTATCTCAGGCGCTGGCAGGTTTCTTCCCAGGCTGGATGCTGACGCAAATCGGCTATGTGCCAAACGTGGCGCAGGCTGACCATACCATCGAAGGTTTACGCCAGCTGATCTTCATCTACCCAAGCGCACTGGCGGTAGTCACCATTGTGGCGATGGGTTGCTTCTACAGTCTGAACGAGAAAATGTACGTCCGCATTGTTGAAGAAATAGAAGCCCGTAAACGCACGGCATAAATAATAAACAACGCCCTGCGGGGCGTTATAAGGAGTGATTATGTCTGACCATAATCCACTGACATTAAAACTGAATCTGCGGGAAAAAATCGCTTATGGCATGGGCGACGTCGGTTCGAATTTAATGCTTAGCATCGGCACTCTGTATCTCCTCAAATTTTATACCGATGAATTAGGGATGCCTGCTTACTATGGCGGGATTATCTTTCTGGTGGCGAAATTCTTTACCGCGTTTACCGATATGCTCACCGGATTTTTACTCGACTCGCGGAAAAATATTGGGCCTAAAGGCAAATTTCGTCCCTTTATTTTATATGCAGCGGTTCCGGCGGCGTTAATTGCAACGCTCCAGTTTATCGCCACCACCTTTAGTTTGCCGGTTAAAACGACGATTGCCACCGCGCTGTTTATGATGTTTGGACTTTCATACAGTCTGATGAACTGCTCGTATGGCGCGATGATCCCGGCCATTACCAAAAACCCCAATGAGCGCGCGCAGCTCGCAGCTTATCGACAAGGAGGAGCCACCATAGGGCTATTGATTTGTACCGTGGCGTTTATTCCGTTGCAGTCGCTATTTTCTGACCCCACCGTCGGTTACGCCTGCGCGGCACTGATGTTCTCCATTGGCGGCTTTATTTTTATGATGCTGTGCTACAGAGGCGTCAAAGAGCATTATGTGGACGCAACGCCAACCGGACATAAAGCCAGTATTCTCAAATCATTTTGCGCGATATTTCGTAATCCGCCATTGCTGGTTTTATGCATTGCTAACCTGTGTACCCTGGCGGCATTTAATATCAAACTGGCAATTCAGGTCTATTACACCCAGTATGTGCTGAATGATATTAATTTATTGTCGTGGATGGGATTCTTCAGTATGGGATGCATCCTCATCGGCGTATTGCTGGTGCCATTAACTGTAAAATGTTTTGGTAAAAAACAGGTTTATTTAGCTGGCATGGTGCTGTGGGCGGTGGGGGATATCCTGAATTATTTCTGGGGCAGTAACTCTTTCACTTTCGTCATGTTCTCTTGTGTCGCCTTTTTTGGTACGGCCTTTGTAAACAGCCTGAACTGGGCGCTGGTACCGGATACCGTAGATTATGGTGAATGGAAAACCGGTATTCGTGCCGAAGGTTCTGTTTATACCGGTTATACCTTCTTTCGTAAAATTTCAGCCGCACTTGCTGGCTTCTTGCCAGGCATTATGCTGACGCAAATCGGTTATGTTCCCAACATCGCGCAAAGCGATGCAACATTACAGGGTTTGCGTCAGCTCATTTTTATTTGGCCTTGTGCGCTGGCGATAATTGCTGCATTGACGATGGGATTCTTTTACACGCTCAATGAAAAACGTTTTGCGTTAATTATTGAGGACATCAACCAACGTAAAAATAAAGAGATTGAGACAAAAGAAAAAACTGCTTCCGTAACGTTATAAATGTCAATAGCCGCTATTTCCATCCTGATGGGTGGCGGCCCCCCTACGTTAAAAAAATGGACTTATTATGAAAAAGATTAATGCAATAATTTTATTATCTTCTCTGACCTCTGCCTCGGTATTTGCTGGCGCATACGTCGAAAACAGGGAGGCATATAATCTCGCCTCCGATCAGGCAGAAATTATGCTACGTGTAGGTTATAACTTCGATATGGGCGCGGGTATCATGTTAACCAATACCTATAATTTTCAGAGAGAAGATGAGCTTAAACATGGCTACAATGAAATTGAAGGTTGGTATCCTTTATTCAAACCAACCGATAAATTAACCATCCAACCCGGTGGCTTAATTAATGATAAAAGCACCGGTTCCGGTGGTGCAGTATATCTGGACGTCAACTATAAATTTGTACCATGGTTTAATCTGACAGTGCGAAATCGCTATAACCATAATAACTATAGTTCAACAGATTTGAACGGGGAGCTGGATAATAATGACACCTATGAAATTGGTACCTACTGGAATTTTAAAATCACCGAGAAATTCTCCTATACATTTGAGCCACATTATTTCATACGCGTAAATGACTTTAATAGCAGCAATGGAAAAGATCATCATTGGGAAATCACTAATACCTTCCGTTACCGTATTAATGAACACTGGCTGCCTTATTTCGAATTACGCTGGTTAGATCGTAATATAGAACCATACCACCGCGAGCAAAACCAGATTCGTATCGGGACGAAGTATTTCTTCTGATGTGAAACTGCCGGATGCGGCGTAAACGCCTTATCCGGCCTACGGTTGATACGGTTTTCATTGGCCGGATTAAACACATCCGGCCATTAATCAAGCTTCAGCCGCCAGCATCTCTTTCTTACGTTGGCTAATACGCTTAACCAGCATTACGGAAACCACCGCACCACAGAATGCGAAGCAGGCCATAATGCCAAACACGATTTTGTAGCCAATAATCCCCGGATTTAAATCCAGAATGTAACCATACAGACTGAAGCAGAACATCGCCGGGGCGTAACCGATAAAGCTACCCAACGCCATCGCCGCGCCTGTTTTATTTTCAGCAATTTTTGCTTCGCCGATAGGTGCAAAAAATACGGCTCGCTGTGTAAAGACTATCGCGCCAAAGCCTAATGTACAGGCCATCCCTAAATAGACCGGCATACTTTCGTGCGGCAGCATAATCAACAGTACGAGCGCAGCGGTACTGATGATAAAGGTGTAGCATAGATATTTACTCGGCGATTTCAGGATCTTATCTGAAATCATGCCACCAATCGGTCCACCGATCATTTTCAGACAGTATTGGTTAATGATGCCGTAAGCACCCACCAGCGCAACGGGCAGCAGATAGATGTTTTTCAGGAATGGAATGAAGAATGTCAGGCCACAGTAAACCGCGTAAACGAAGAAGACGTTGAAAGCGATAAGCCAGATGGTTTTATCTCTCAGCACCGAAGTCATACTGGTGTTTTGCGATGCTTCGTCTTCTTTTTTCACCTCCACGGACGGTGCCTCTTCTTTGTCATTGAGTACAAAGAAAATGATAACGCCCACGGCAATCACAATAAGGGAATAGAACCAGATACCCGCTTTAAAGCCCAACAAGCCACTGCCAAACCAGGTAAATACTGCCAACGCAGAAAATGCCACCACAGTATCGACAATTCCACGCCCTGTTTCGAAGAAGCCAAACAAACGACCTTGTTGTTCGCTATTGCCCAGTCGACTTACCGACTTGAGCAAGACAGGCCAGTTCATCATGTCGCAGGTAACGCCAAATAGCGCCCAGACAAAGAGGATGCCCCAATACCCCGGCATTGTCGTCAAATAAACACCCAGTAATCCCGTCGCAATGAGGGAGAATGACATGGTGTATCTGCGCGGTAGTTTATCGGCAAAATAAATAGACAGAAAAAAGCCCACTGTGGTGACAAATGAGTTTACCGACATAGCATTACCAATTTGACCATTGGTCAAATGGAAATATTCCTGCATCGGGATATAAAACGCATCTTTCAACGACGGTAATTTATAAATTGTACCGCCACACAGTGTTAATAGACTAAATAACGCCCATTTCTTTTTCGTGAGCATAACATCCCCTAAGCGATTTTGAAAATCACTGTTCTAAAGGCAATAAGATACCGGCCATTCTTATGGAATGGTTTTTATTAACAGCGGATGAGTTAAAGCTTATGAGTGGTTCAGAAGATGGCTTGCCTCTTGTTTGATTTGTTGTAGTACGTTACGCACATGATTTATCTGATTAATTGCATCTTCTTTTTCTTTACGTAACCGCGCATCCAGTAAATGATTTTCTGGCAGTGGTGTTTCACTCATCTGGCGATAAGGGATCCACGGATTATCATCTTCGTCTTCAAAGCGGAACGCCGGAGCATAATAATCAACCTCTTCTTCCAGGCCATACGCTGTCACCTGCGGTTCTTCATCGCCAAGGCAGATAAGGTGTGTTAATAACTCTTTGAATGGCATATCACCCTGACCTGAAATACAGGCTTTATGGCCCAGGCCACCTTGTTCTTTAACAATCAAGGCATCTTTGATATGGACCTGGGTAATATGTGGTGCCATCGTTTTTAAAGCGTCTATGGGATGCTCATTCGCATTGATCATATTCGCAAAATCAAACAGTAAGGAAAGTGATTTCATCTCACTGTCTTTGACCAGCGACACCAGTTCATGGCTTTTTAAATCTTCATGCTGTTCGATCGTAAAGGTCAGGCCGCTGTCCTGATACGTTTCCCGAACATAGGCAATATCGTTAGCAATGATCGATAATACGTCGCGTAAATTACCTTCATAACGCGGATAAAAACGCACGGACGATGCCCCGGTTTTCAACGCAATGGCGACGGCTTCGTCAATAGATGCCTTATCTGAAGCGCTGGTTTCAATATGAATATCAAGGTTCAGATGGCGGGCTTTATCGCCAAAGGCAGAGAGTTCTTTATCTGCCATATTGCCCAAAGAAAAACGTTCGCCATCCAGAACATGAATTTTTACGCCTCGCAGATTATTTTCACTCGCAATATCAAGTAAATCAGCTGGCAATACTCTTTCCAGCCGCATATTTAAATGAAAAGCGTAGGCATGCAAATAAAGAGGAAGAGTATCGACACGTTGTAGAATCTTTCTTGCGTTATTTATTGTCACCATAAAACACCTACAGATTAATGATGAGATCCACGGCCTCAAATCGCCAATATTCAATATCTATCTGGACAATATTGCCTTGCTGGTCAGCGCGATGTTTTTCAATTAAGATCGCAGGCATGCCCGCTGAACCGCCAAGAAATTTACTGATATCACCCGGCATTCTTACGGGTTTGAAAACCAGTTTTTTTACTACCGTCTCTTTTTGGTAGCATTTTTCCCAGACTGAAGAAAATGAGTGGTTTTCAAGTTGCTCTATAAAACCTGGGGCAACTTCAGGATTAATATATGTTTCGTGATAGAAAACTTTATGTCCTTCCAGCGCCCCCCAGCCGGTAATGCGATAGAGTTCAGTTGATGGCGTCACTGCAACCAGTGGCGCGAGCGTCTCGGGAATGTCGCTGGTACGGCTTTTCTCAGTAAAGCCCCAGGAAGGTTCCCGCCCTTGCTCAATTGCGGCCCGCTGAAAGCTCGCCGACAGCTCCGGACTGTAATTAAATCGCGGCTGAGTCACGAACCACCCTTTACGATCCTTACGGAAAATTTTGGATTCTGCCTCAAGGTTCAGCAACGCCTGGCGTAACGTCATACGTTTAATGCCCAGCAACTCTCCCAGCTCTCTTTCTGAAGGGAGTTTTCCACCCGGCGTGGTGATGCCATCTTTCAACCACCGATCCAGTTTCTCTTTTGCATTTTCTACGGTGGATTGATTCTCCGCCATTGTTTAATCCTTTTGGTTTAAACCAGATGAGGCATCTTACGCTTACGCCAAAAAAGAAAGCAATTAACAGCGTATGACTTTGCAGATAATTGTGACAAAGCTCTCTATTGACGTAACCACAAACTTATAAGGGAGATACTCGCACTGGTGAGAACTTACGACAGGCAAAAAAAAACCTGCCATCACTGGCAGGTTTTTTATGACTAAAAAACGAAATTAATCGTCTTTCGGTGCGCGGTTGGCGCGACGACGATCGTTTTCCGTCAGGTGACGTTTACGAATACGGATAGAGGTCGGAGTCACTTCTACCAGTTCGTCATCATCGATGAACTCCAGAGCTTGTTCCAGAGTCATGCGGATAGGCGGAACCAGAACAACGGCTTCGTCAGTACCGGAAGCACGCATGTTGGTCAGTTTCTTACCGGTCAGACAGTTTACAGTCAGGTCGTTAGAACGGCTGTGAATACCGATAATCTGACCTTCGTAAACTTCTGCACCGTGACCGAGGAACAGCTTACCGCGATCCTGCAGACCGAACAGCGCGAACGCGACCGCTTTACCCTGACCGTTAGAGATCAGTACGCCATTCTGACGCTGACCCACTTCGCCCGGACGTACGTCGTCGTAGTGGCTGAAGGTGGAGTACAGCAGACCAGTACCGGAAGTCATGGTCATGAACTCAGAACGGAAGCCAATCAGACCACGGCTTGGGATCACGTAGTCGAGACGTACGCGGCCTTTACCGTCTGGATTCATGTTTTTCAGGTCGCCTTTACGTTCGCCCAGCGCCTGCATTACAGAACCCTGATGCTGTTCTTCAACGTCCAGAGTCACGTTTTCATACGGCTCTTGTTTACGACCGTCAATTTCACGGAAGATAACTTTCGGACGGGATACCGCCAGTTCGAAACCTTCACGACGCATGTTTTCGATCAGAACAGACAAGTGCAGTTCGCCACGGCCAGAAACGCGGAACGCATCGGCATCTTCGGTTTCTTCTACGCGCAGCGCAACGTTGTGTACCAGTTCTTTGTTCAGACGATCCAGGATCTGACGAGACGTTACGAACTTACCTTCTTTACCGCAGAACGGTGAGGTGTTAACGCAGAAGAACATAGAAACGGTCGGCTCATCAACGGAGAGTGCCGGCAGCGCTTCAACGTTTTGCGTGTCGCAAACGGTGTCAGAAATGTTCAGTTCGCCCAGGCCCGTGATCGCCACGATATCGCCAGCTTCCGCCAGATCGGTTTCGATACGTTCCAGACCGAGGTGGCCCAGCACTTTACCGACTTTCGCGTTGCGGGTTTTGCCTTCGCTATCGATGATAGTAACTTGCTGGTTCGGCTTCACTTTACCGCGCTTGATGCGGCCAATGCCGATAACGCCAACATAGCTGTTGTAATCGAGCTGAGAAATCTGCATCTGGAACGGACCGTCAAGGTCAACGTCCGGCGCAGGAACGTGGTCAACAATTGCCTGATACAGCGGGGTCATGTCTTCTGCCATATCTTCGTGGTCCAGACCCGCGATACCGTTCAGCGCAGAAGCGTAAACGATCGGGAAGTCCAGCTGCTCGTCAGTCGCGTCGAGGTTAACGAACAGGTCGAATACCTGATCCACAACCCAGTCAGGACGCGCGCCAGGGCGGTCAACTTTGTTGATAACAACAATTGGCTTCAGGCCGTAAGCAAACGCTTTTTTGGTTACGAAGCGCGTTTGCGGCATCGGGCCGTCAAATGCGTCAACCACCAGCAGCACTGAGTCTACCATGGACATTACACGTTCAACTTCACCACCGAAGTCGGCGTGCCCCGGGGTATCAACGATGTTGATACGGTAATCATTCCATTTGATAGCGGTGTTTTTCGCGAGGATGGTAATCCCACGCTCTTTCTCCAAATCGTTGGAGTCCATCACGCGCTCTTGGGTTTCGGCACGAGAGTCGAACGTACCGGATTGTTGGAGCAGCTTGTCTACCAGGGTGGTTTTACCATGGTCTACGTGCGCGATGATGGCGATATTACGCAATTTTTCGATCACAACTTTGCCTCAGGCATTAGAAATAGCGCGTTATTGTACACGGATTAATCGCACTACAAAACAGGATCACAAACATCCTCCGCAAACAAGTATTGCAGAGTCCCTTTGTGATCGCTTTCACGGAGCATAAAAAGGGTTATCCAAAGGTCATTGCACCAATATGGTGCTTAATGTTTCCATTGAAGCACTATATTGGTGCAACATTAACATCGTGGTGCAGCCCTTTTGCACGATGGTGCGCATGATAACGCCTTTTAGGGGCAATTTAAAAGTTGGCACAGATTTCGCTTTATCTTTTTTACGGCGACACGGCCAAAATAATTGCAGATTTCGTTACCACGACGACCATGACCAATCCAGGAGAGTTAAAGTATGTCCGCTGAACACGTACTGACGATGCTGAACGAGCACGAAGTGAAGTTTGTTGATTTGCGCTTCACCGACACCAAAGGTAAAGAACAGCACGTCACTATCCCTGCTCATCAGGTGAATGCTGAATTCTTCGAAGAAGGCAAAATGTTTGACGGCTCCTCGATTGGCGGCTGGAAAGGCATTAACGAATCCGACATGGTGCTGATGCCAGACGCATCCACCGCAGTGATTGACCCGTTCTTCGCGGACTCTACCCTGATTATCCGTTGCGATATCCTTGAACCAGGCACCCTGCAAGGCTATGACCGTGACCCGCGTTCCATCGCGAAGCGCGCTGAAGATTACCTGCGTTCTACTGGCATTGCCGACACCGTACTGTTCGGGCCAGAACCTGAATTCTTCCTGTTCGATGACATCCGTTTCGGCGCGTCTATCTCCGGTTCTCATGTTGCCATCGACGATATCGAAGGTGCATGGAACTCCTCCACCAAATATGAAGGTGGTAACAAAGGTCACCGTCCGGCAGTGAAAGGCGGTTACTTCCCGGTTCCGCCGGTAGACTCTGCTCAGGATATCCGTTCTGAAATGTGTCTGGTGATGGAACAGATGGGTCTGGTTGTTGAAGCCCATCACCACGAAGTAGCGACTGCTGGTCAGAACGAAGTGGCTACCCGCTTCAATACCATGACCAAAAAAGCTGACGAAATTCAGATCTACAAATATGTTGTGCACAACGTTGCACACCGCTTCGGTAAAACCGCGACCTTTATGCCAAAACCGATGTTCGGTGATAACGGCTCCGGTATGCACTGCCACATGTCACTGTCTAAAAACGGCGTCAACCTGTTCGCTGGCGACAAATATGCAGGTCTGTCTGAGCAGGCGTTGTACTACATTGGCGGCGTAATCAAACACGCTAAAGCAATTAACGCCCTGGCAAACCCGACCACCAACTCTTACAAGCGTCTGGTCCCGGGCTACGAAGCACCGGTAATGCTGGCTTACTCTGCACGCAACCGTTCTGCGTCTATCCGTATTCCAGTGGTTTCTTCTCCGAAAGCACGTCGTATCGAAGTCCGTTTCCCGGACCCAGCGGCTAACCCGTACCTGTGCTTTGCTGCCCTGCTGATGGCCGGTCTTGATGGTATCAAGAACAAGATCCACCCAGGCGAAGCCATGGACAAAAACCTGTATGACCTGCCGCCAGAAGAAGCGAAAGAGATCCCACAGGTTGCAGGCTCTCTGGAAGAAGCACTGAACGAACTGGATCTGGACCGCGAGTTCCTGAAAGCCGGTGGCGTGTTCACTGACGAAGCCATTGATGCGTACATCGCTCTGCGTCGCGAAGAAAATGACCGCGTGCGTATGACTCCGCATCCGGTAGAGTTTGAGCTGTACTACAGCGTCTAATAGTTGAAGTTGTACTACCCGGTGCAAAGAAGGCCGGGATTTAGTTGCCGTGGAAACTTTCAGCCCATCTCTGCATGGGCTTTTTTCTCCGTAACTTCTTTGATGCTTCGCGCTTTTTATCCGTAAAAAGCTATAATGCACTAAAATGGTGCAACCTGTTCAGGAGACTGCTTTATGGCAACAGGCACGCAGCCCGATGCTGGGCAGATCCTCAACTCACTGATTAACAGTATTTTGTTAATTGATGACAACCTGGCAATCCATTACGCCAACCCCGCCGCGCAACAACTACTCGCCCAAAGCTCCCGCAAATTGTTTGGTACGCCGTTACCGGAACTGTTGAGCTACTTCTCATTAAATATCGAGCTGATGCAAGAAAGTCTGGAGGCGGGGCAAGGTTTTACCGATAACGAAGTGACGCTGGTGATCGACGGTCGCTCGCATATCCTTTCTGTGACGGCCCAGCGTATGCCGGACGGCATGATCCTGCTGGAGATGGCACCGATGGATAACCAGCGCCGCTTAAGTCAGGAACAGCTACAGCACGCCCAGCAGGTTGCTGCCCGTGATTTAGTGCGCGGCCTGGCGCATGAGATTAAAAATCCGCTTGGCGGTTTACGTGGCGCGGCCCAGTTGCTCAGCAAAGCATTACCTGACCCGTCACTGCTGGAATATACCAAAGTGATTATTGAACAGGCGGATCGGTTGCGAAATCTGGTCGACCGTCTGTTGGGGCCGCAACTGCCCGGTACGCGCGTTACCGAAAGTATTCACAAAGTGGCTGAACGCGTGGTGACGCTGGTGTCGATGGAACTGCCGGACAACGTGCGGTTGATTCGTGATTACGACCCCAGCCTGCCGGAACTGGCGCACGACCCGGATCAAATTGAACAGGTATTGCTGAATATTGTGCGCAATGCGCTACAGGCACTGGGGCCGGAAGGTGGTGAAATCATTCTGCGTACCCGCACCGCGTTTCAACTGACCTTACACGGCGAGCGCTATCGGCTGGCGGCGCGGATTGATGTGGAAGATAACGGGCCAGGCATTCCGCCTCATTTGCAGGATACGCTGTTTTACCCGATGGTCAGCGGCCGCGAAGGTGGCACCGGGCTTGGCTTATCCATCGCCCGTAATTTGATTGATCAGCATTCAGGCAAAATTGAATTTACCAGTTGGCCAGGTCATACCGAGTTCTCGGTTTACCTGCCTATCAGGAAATAAAGGTGACGTTTATGCAACGAGGGATAGTCTGGGTAGTCGATGACGATAGTTCCATCCGTTGGGTGCTTGAACGTGCGCTCGCTGGAGCAGGTTTAACCTGTACGACGTTTGAGAACGGCGCGGAAGTGCTGGAGGCGCTGGCGAGCAAAACACCGGATGTACTGCTTTCAGATATCCGTATGCCGGGAATGGACGGGCTTGCGCTGCTCAAGCAGATTAAACAGCGCCATCCGATGCTTCCGGTCATCATTATGACCGCACATTCCGATCTGGATGCTGCCGTCAGCGCCTATCAACAAGGGGCGTTTGATTATCTGCCCAAACCGTTTGATATCGACGAAGCCGTGGCGCTGGTTGAGCGCGCCATCAGCCATTATCAGGAACAGCAGCAACCGCGTAATGTTCAGCTTAACGGCCCGACGACCGATATCATCGGCGAAGCGCCAGCCATGCAGGACGTGTTCCGGATTATCGGTCGGCTTTCACGTTCTTCTATTAGCGTGCTGATTAACGGCGAATCCGGCACCGGTAAAGAACTGGTCGCTCATGCCCTGCATCGCCACAGTCCTCGAGCCAAAGCGCCGTTTATCGCGCTGAATATGGCGGCTATCCCGAAGGATTTGATCGAATCAGAACTGTTCGGTCACGAGAAAGGCGCGTTTACCGGCGCGAATACCATTCGTCAGGGGCGTTTTGAACAGGCCGATGGCGGCACGTTATTCCTCGATGAAATTGGCGATATGCCGCTCGATGTACAGACGCGTTTGCTGCGCGTGCTGGCAGACGGTCAGTTTTATCGCGTTGGCGGCTATGCGCCGGTGAAAGTGGATGTGCGGATTATCGCTGCGACCCATCAGAATCTCGAACAGCGGGTACAGGAAGGCAAGTTCCGTGAGGATTTGTTCCACCGCCTGAACGTTATCCGCGTTCATCTGCCGCCGCTGCGTGAGCGTCGGGAAGATATTCCCCGTCTGGCACGCCATTTTTTACAGGTTGCCGCGCGCGAACTGGGCGTAGAAGCGAAGTTGCTGCATCCGGAAACCGAAGCCGCGCTGACGCGTCTGGCATGGCCGGGTAACGTGCGCCAGCTGGAAAACACCTGCCGTTGGTTAACGGTGATGGCCGCCGGGCAGGAAGTGTTGATTCAGGATTTGCCTGGCGAACTGTTTGAATCAACGGTTGCGGAGAGTACTCCGCAAATGCAACCGGACAGTTGGGCAACGCTGTTAGCGCAGTGGGCAGACAGAGCGCTGCGTTCCGGTCATCAAAATTTGCTTTCCGAAGCGCAGCCTGAGCTTGAGCGGACGTTACTGACGACCGCGTTGCGACATACGCAGGGGCATAAACAGGAAGCTGCGCGGCTACTTGGCTGGGGGCGTAACACCCTGACGCGGAAGTTAAAAGAGCTGGGGATGGAGTGATTCACAGCTTGTGTGTAAAGATTGATTATTGAGCGCAAATTGCTGGTATTTTGCGCTTTACTGTTCCGATAAGTTCAGTATGATCTTGCCCGGAAAACGGGGAGAGTCATTATGCTGGAATCAATAATTAATCTGGTATCGAGTGGCGCAGTTGACAGCCACACACCGCAAACTGCCGTTGCTGCCGTGCTGTGTGCTGCGATGATTGGGCTGTTTAGCTGAAGCTCGTTGTTTATGCCGGATGCGGAGAAAGTCGTAGGCCTGATAAGACGCGACCAGCGTCGCATCAGGCATCATGCTCAGATGCCGGATGCCGGATGCCGGATGCCGGATGCAGCGTAAACGCCTTATCCGGCCTACAAAAGCAATAATTTCAACAGGTTTTCTTAACCAGCGCATCAGGCAATCTTGTTCTCAGCACATTGATGGCGCTTTCGTTTTCTACTTTGTAAACGAAGCGCCATTCACCATTTAAATCACTCGTGAGAACTGCTGCATCCGCGCTTTCTGGCGCAGATAGGTATCAAAGCACATGCAAATGTTGCGGATCAGCAGGCGACCTTTCGCCGTTACCTGAATCCCCTTCTCATCCACATCCACCAGCCCATCTTTTGCTAACGGGGCAAGCAGCTTGAGATCTTCTGCAAAGTAGTCAGCGAAGTGCAAATCCCACTGTTGCTCAATGGGGGCATAATCCAGACGGAAGTTGCAGATGAGCGACTTAATCACATCGCGACGAATACAGTCATCACGCGTTAGCGCAATACCACGCCACAGCGCATTGCCTTGTTCATCCACTTGCTGATAGTACTGCTTCAACTCTTTCTGATTCTGCGCGTAGCAGTCGCCAATCATGCTAATGGCTGAAACGCCCATCCCCAGCAGATCGGTATCGCCCTGAGTGGTGTAGCCCTGGAAGTTACGATGAAGCACGCCTTCACGTTGGGCCACCGCCAGCTCATCATCCGGGCGAGCAAAGTGATCCATACCGATAAACTGATAGCCCGATTGTGTCAGGAAGGCGATGGTTTCCTGCAGGATATCGAGTTTTTGCTGCGGACTCGGCAGGTCAGCATCTTTGATTTTACGCTGAGCAGCAAAAATGGTCGGCAAATGCGCGTAGTTAAAGACACTCAGGCGATCGGGGTTAAGTTCCGCCACGCGTTTCAGGGTAAAGGCGAAACTCTCCGGCGTCTGTTTCGGCAGGCCGTAAATCAGGTCGATGTTGGTGGAAGTAAAGCCAATCTCACGCGCATGGTTAAGCAGTGCAAAGATGAACTCTTCATCCTGCTCGCGGTTAACCAGACGTTGCACTTCTTTGTTGAAGTCCTGCACGCCCATGCTCAGGCGATTAAAGCCTTCGGCGCGTAAATGATCGAGTACATCCAGTTCGATTTCCCGCGGATCGACTTCGATCGAAATCTCCGCATCGGCATTGAACTGGAAGTTTTCGCGCAGCAACTTCATCAGTCGGCTGATTTGCGCTTTGTTCAGATACGTCGGCGTACCACCGCCCCAGTGCAATTGGCTGACGTGACGCCCGGCGAACAGCGGTGCACGATGGACGATTTCTTGCTCCAGCGCGTCCAGATACTGATCGGCCTTGTGCTGCTGGCGAGTAACAATCTTATTGCAACCGCAGAAGTAACAAAGCTTATGGCAGAACGGGATATGTACGTAGAGAGATAATGGACGCTCAGGATAGCGCGCCACGGCTTGTAAAAACGCCTGTTCGCCGAAGTCTTCTGAAAACTCCAGCGCGGTCGGGTACGAGGTGTATCGTGGCCCGGAATAGTTATATTTCTGGATCAGGGCCAGATCCCAGTCGATTTGCTGTACAGACATGCTCACTCCTTCCGATGGCGTCTCTGGCGGCTACGGCGTACCGGCGAATGCCCGTTTCGGGTCATCAGCCGGTTGCGCAGCCACTTTTGTCGCCGCGACAACCGCTGTAGTTTAACGAATAACCACACCAGATAACATATAACCGGAAGGGTTATCAGCAGAACGGGAAGGCCCACGGCGGCAATCCGTTAGTTGCCCCGCAGCAGACGCATCATGTCTTCTTGCTTCTCGTCTTCTTCCTCTTCTTCGTCATCGTCATAAGAGAGGCCGAGTTTCTGCATCAACTCATCAATACGATCCAGTTTGGCATCCACCCAGGATTGCTCTTCGGCGCTCAGGGTTTCGCCTGCCTCCAGACGTTCCAGCAGCGCATCCAGACGCTCATCCGTTTCCAGTAACTCCAACTCCGCCTGCGGTGAAAGCATAGGTTTCTCACTCTTCGGTTTGTGCTGTTTGGTGACTTTTTCAGTCACGCCCAATGGAATAGGGGTTTTACTGCCAATACGTGGATCTTTCGGTGCGTTCTGGCCTTTGCTGCCTGACGTGGTGTTACCGCCCGCTGCGCGGCTGCCCGGCGCATGACCACGACGTTTTTTCTGACGCTTACGGTCACGAGCTTCCTGATCCAGCTCCTCGCGTGTTTTTCGACGCGCTTTTGCATGACCTTTGCTGCGTGAGTTTGAAGATGATGGTTTCATAATGGTTCGTCTTTTAGCCGTTTTATTCAGTATAGATTTGCGGCGGAATCTAACAGAAAGCAAGCAAAGAAAAAAGGCGACAGATTACTCTGTCGCCTTTTTTCCTGACTCATAACCCTTAACGGGTCTTTCAATCCCTGCAGGCCGCCAACACACCCTGTTTTTCCATTAGCCGGAACAATCCGTGTTGATTCCATTTCCGTTTAATTACGTCTCCGGACGTTTGTCTTCCTGACAATCCTCTGTCTTCGCCTCCTGGCGCTCCTGACCCTCATCCTGAGTCATTGTTCCTGTTAGCGTCCTCGCTCTATGGGTGCTACTTTACGCCTTTGCTTTAAACAAACAATCAACCGCCATCAGTATTTGCACATTTTCAGAGTTTTATATAAAAGCAATTAACTGATTTATATAGCTTATTTGACATGCATCGCAGAATTTTCTCTGCTATTTCGCATAAAGACTATCGGCAATGTCTCACAAAGCGTATGGCTTTTACTTACAACGCTCACGCCGAAAAATCCGCCTTTTATTATGGTTCAGGTATAATCGCCGCAAAGCTTTGACTGACGGAGACGACCGCTTTGACTAATTTGAATTATCAACAGACGCATTTTGTGATGAGTGCGCCTGATATTCGCCACCTACCTTCCGATACCGGAATTGAAGTGGCTTTTGCAGGCCGTTCCAACGCAGGTAAATCCAGCGCGCTGAACACGCTGACTAACCAGAAAAGCCTGGCGCGGACCTCAAAAACCCCAGGGCGCACCCAGCTTATCAACCTGTTTGAAGTGGCTGACGGCAAGCGTCTGGTTGACCTGCCCGGCTATGGCTACGCGGAAGTCCCGGAAGAGATGAAGCGCAAATGGCAGCGCGCGCTCGGCGAGTACCTCGAAAAACGTCAGAGCCTGCAAGGCCTGGTGGTACTCATGGATATTCGCCATCCGCTGAAAGATTTGGATCAGCAGATGATTGAGTGGGCGGTAGACAGCAATATCGCCGTGCTGGTGCTGCTGACCAAAGCGGACAAACTGGCAAGCGGCGCACGTAAAGCGCAATTGAATATGGTGCGTGAAGCGGTGCTGGCGTTTAACGGTGATGTGCAGGTTGAAACGTTCTCTTCGCTGAAGAAGCAAGGCGTGGACAAGCTGCGGCAGAAACTGGATACCTGGTTTAGCGAGATGCAGCCTGTAGAAGAAACGCAGGACGGCGAATAATTTTCTTGCCTTAATGCTTGTGCCGGATGTGGCGTATCCGGCTCTGGCATAGGCCTGAGAAGCATCAGGCATTACGATCTTTTCTTTCGCCCAATAAAAAACGCCCCAGTCATTACTGACTGGGGCGGCTAAAATATTCAGCCAAATCCGATTACGTGAAGTAAAAGGTCTGAAAGATAGAACATCTTACCTCTGTACCCTACGCGACTAACTTTACTCTTTTTTGTTCAGTTCAGAAAGCATTTTTTGTAATTTTTTTTCAGTTGTTGCATAGGAATTTCTAATAGCCATCACAAAACGTGACAGCTTATGTTGCTTACTTACGAAAAAAGGGCATGTTCAGGCGAATCTTAGTGCGCCTGATCCCAGTTTTCGCCACTCCCCACTTCCACCAGCAGCGGCACATCCAGACGGGTACAGTTTTCCATCAGTTGATGAATCTGTTTCGCGACGGCATCGACATCATCTTTATGAACTTCAAATACCAGTTCATCGTGTACCTGCATAATCATACGCACACGCGGTTGCTCAGCTTGTAACCACGCATCAACGGCAATCATCGCTCGTTTGATAATGTCGGCGGCGGTTCCCTGCATTGGCGCGTTAATGGCTGCACGTTCAGCCGCTGCACGACGAGCACCATTGCTGGATTTGATATCCGGCAGATACAGACGGCGTCCGTCCAGCGTTTCAACGTAGCCCTGTTCTTTCGCCTGCGCACGGGTGCGCTCCATATACTCCAGCACGCCTGGGTAGCGTTCGAAGTAAAGGTCCATGTACTTCTGCGCTTCTTTACGTGGAATGTTCAATTGTCGCGCCAGACCGAAAGCACTCATGCCATAAATCAGACCAAAGTTGATCGCTTTCGCGCTACGACGTTGCTCGCTGGTGACGGTTTCCAGTGGCAAACCAAACACTTCTGCCGCCGTAGCCCGGTGGATATCTTTTCCTTCCGCGAATGCGGTCAGCAAGCCTTTGTCACGCGAGAGATGCGCCATAATGCGCAGTTCAATCTGCGAGTAGTCCGCCGAGACAATCACATAATCCTCTGGCGCAATAAACGCCTGGCGGATACGACGACCTTCTTCGTTACGCACCGGAATGTTTTGCAGGTTAGGATCGGTTGACGATAAACGTCCCGTAGCGGTTACTGCCTGGTGATAAGAGGTATGTACACGCCCGGTTTTCGGGTTGATCATCAGCGGCAGCTTGTCGGTGTAGGTCGATTTCAGCTTCGCCAGACCACGATACTCCAGAATCACTTTTGGCAACGGATAGTCCAGCGCCAGTTCTTCCAGTACCTCTTCCGACGTTGACGGCGCACCACCCGGCGTTTTCTTCAGCGGTTTAATGCCCTGTTTTTCAAACAGAATGGTTTGTAACTGCTTGGTGGAAGAAAGGTTAAATTCTTCACCTGCAATTTCATGCGCTTTCTTTTCCAGCTCAGCCAGACGTAGAGTGAGCTCTTCAGAATGATTATGAAGCACTTTCGGATCGATCTTCACACCGTTACGTTCAATGCGTGAAAGCACCGGCACCAGCGGCATTTCGATGTTCTCGAAGACGTTCAACGGCCCTTTGTGTTTTTGCAGATCCGGCCACATTTTCAGATGCAACTGCAAGGTGACATCTGCATCTTCGGCGGCGTAACGTCCGGCCTCTTCGAGGGCAATCTGGTTAAAGGTCAGTTGATTTTTGCCTTTACCCGCAATCTCTTCAAAAGTGATGGTTTTGTGCTTCAACCAACGTTCCGCGAGGCTGTCCATATCGTGACGCCCGGCAACGCTATTGAGAATGTAGGACTCCAGCATGGTATCAAACGCAATCCCACGCAGCTCAATGCCGTAGTTCGCCAGAATACCGCGATCGTATTTCAGGTTTTGCCCGACCTTCAGCGCCTTTTCATCTTCCAGCAGCGGTTTTAGCAACTCGAGTGCACGCTCGCGAGAGATTTGATCGGGCGCATCAAGATAATCATGAGCAACCGGAATATATGCCGCTACGCCTGGCTCGATAGCAAAAGAAAGCCCGACCAGGTTAGCAGAGATGTTATCAAGGCTGTCGGTTTCGGTATCAAATGCAAATACCGGCGATTTTTCCAGCTTCGCAATCCACGCTTTCAGTGTTTCTTCATCAAGGATGGTGACGTAGTTGTCATAAGAAATCACCGTTGCCGTCACTTCTGGCGCTTCGTCTGCAACACTGGTTTCCTGCGGCTTCGCGGCTGGTTTTGCCCCTTTGGCCTGTAACCATTTGCCCGCTTCGACATCAGCAGTCCAGCGTTTGAACTCATACTTTTTGAACAGCCCCAACAACTCTTCCGCCGCCGGTTGCTGCACTTCTAGTTGTTCACAGGTAAGCTCCAGTTCAACGTCGGTTTTAATCGTCGCCAGCTGGTAAGAGAGATAAGCCACTTCTTTGTTTTGCTCGAGCTTCGCCGCCATTGTTTTCGCGCCACGGAAGCTCAACCCAGCAATTTTTTCTGGCTCGGCATACAGCGTATCCAGTCCGCCAAGACCTTGTAGCAATGCTTGCGCGGTTTTTTCACCGACGCCCGGTACGCCAGGGATGTTATCAGAGGAGTCACCCATCAGCGCCAGGAAGTCGATGATCAGTTCTGGCGGCACGCCGTACTTATTCACCACCTCTTCCGGTCCGAGGATGGTATTCGTCATGGTATTGATAAGCGTAATATTTGGCGTCACCAGCTGCGCCATATCTTTATCGCCTGTGCTTATCAGCACCGGACGCCCGGCTTTTTCGGCTTCGCGCGCCAGAGTACCGATAACGTCGTCCGCTTCTACGCCAGAAACCGCCAGCAGCGGCAGTCCCATCGCTTTAACCATCGCGTGCAGAGGTTCGATTTGTGCTCGCAGATCGTCCGGCATTGGCGGACGATGTGATTTGTAATGTTCAAACAGTTCATCACGAAAGGTTTTTCCCTTGGCGTCAAAGACCACCGCTGCATGCGTCGGTTTATATTGCATGATTAGACTGCGCAGCATGTTGAGGACACCATACATCGCACCGGTCGGCTCGCCTGCGCTGTTAGTCAGCGGGGGAAACGCGTGATAGGCGCGATAAAGATAAGATGAACCATCTACAAGGATAAGTGGATTTTGGGGGATCTGAACCATAATGTCCGTGCCTGTTTATCAGATTATGGGTAAAGGATGCCACAGACAGGATGAAAACATGAGTTTTTCACCGCTTTTCGTGAAAATCTTTTGTAGATCTTCTGGATCGCTCGCAAATCGTCATGTGGATAACTTTGTGCATAAATTATTTACATCGCTTTTAATTTATTATCATGCTTTTTACAGCATGATGTTTGTCTTTGCTTTTCATACAGTTAAATATAAAGCCATCCCTAATAATTGTGATAATGGGATTTTTTCTAATGTGGATAGATATGAATTATTTTTCTCCTTAAGGATCATCCGTTATTTGGGGCGTTTTCTGCTAAAATCGGCGCCTTGCGCTTCTTTAGCGCACTGTCTATGGCTAACCTTTTGAATAAATTCATTATGACGAGAATACTCGCTGCGATAACCCTTTTGCTGAGTATCGTATTGACCATTTTGGTCACTATTTTTTGCTCCGTCCCGATCATCATTGCCGGGATTGTAAAACTATTGCTACCTGTGCCAGTCATTTGGCGAAAGGTTTCGCGTTTTTGTGATTTTATGATGTATTGCTGGTGTGAAAGTCTGGCGGTATTACTGCATCTGAACCCACACCTGCAATGGGAAGTTCACGGGCTGGAAGGGTTAAGTAAGAAGAACTGGTATCTGCTTATTTGTAACCACCGTAGTTGGGCAGATATTGTCGTACTGTGCGTGCTGTTTCGTAAGCACATTCCGATGAATAAATATTTCCTCAAGCAGCAGCTTGCCTGGGTGCCATTTCTTGGCCTGGCATGCTGGGCGCTGGATATGCCGTTTATGAAGCGTTATTCCCGCGCTTATTTATTACGTCATCCGGAGAGACGTGGTAAAGATGTTGAAACCACACGGCGTTCTTGTGAAAAGTTTCGCCTGCACCCCACCACCATTGTCAATTTCGTTGAAGGCTCCCGTTTCACGCAAGAAAAACATCAGCAAACCCACTCCACTTTTCAAAACTTGTTGCCACCAAAGGCGGCAGGCATTGCGATGGCGCTAAATGTACTGGGTAAACAATTCGATAAACTGCTTAATGTTACGCTGTGTTATCCCGACAATAACCGTCAGCCGTTCTTCGATATGTTAAGCGGTAAACTGACGCGAATTGTCGTACATGTGGATTTACAGCCTATTGCCGATGAGTTACATGGCGACTACATCAATGACAAAAGCTTTAAGCGCCATTTTCAGCAATGGCTGAACTCACTGTGGCAGGAAAAAGACCGACTTCTGACGTCGTTGATGTCATCACAGCGTCAGAATAAGTAAGTTTTACTCGCCTCTGAATGAGCAGAGGCGAGTGAGTATTTTAATGAACAAAACGTCCGGCACGAGACATAAATTCTTCTTCGCTCATTTCCTGTCCGTTAAAAACAACTTTACCCGGTGTATAACGCAGTTGCAGCGAGGCGGTATTGTTGTCAATCGTGATTAACTGAAACATCTGACCTAATGTCATCATCCCGCTGATTTGTTTATCAGCCTGCTTTTGCGCTTTTTCAGCATCCATTCCTTCAGATAAATTAAGCTGTTTTGCGGTTTCTGTGACGACATTAAGCGGTAACTTCACATCAAAAATGAGCGATTTAATATCTTTGTTTGTGGATGATGAGGATTTGGCTGGGTCGGCAATACTGATATCCAGATTGGCATTTAGTTCGCCGAGTGCGTTCTTCCATCTTACCGGTTGTTTAATGGTCGGCTCACTTTTTTGTAATAACGGTAAATACTCTTTGAACAATGCAGCATTCACTTCTTGCAGAGCAACTTCATCGTTTGCTAACTCAGGGTGTGCAGCAAGCTGCTTCTGCATCGCAATGTTATACTGAATGATAAATTGGCGCACCGCTGAGGGATCAATAGATTCCGCAATCAAGGACCACTCACCACTACCGAGTTGCTGATTTCCTTTTGTTAACTTATCAAGTTCGTAGGTCAGATTGACATTGATATAATCTTTGTCTTTAACGCGATCCAGCCTGGTTTTTGCAACGAAAGCATCGATTTGGGCAACGTCTTCTCCCTGATTGATAATGTTAATCTGATTGAATTTCGACTCGCTTTCGCCAACCGGAAATTTCTTTTCTTCTAATCGCGTTAGAGAATCAATGGTAAAACTTTTCGCCGTTACTTTATTCAATGGCGATAATTCCAGAACAAGATCTTCGACTTTGCCTTCAATATCCAGATTAGACAATGAACTACCATCACCATTAAAAGTAAACTGGCCCTCACCAAAAGAAAACTTTCCATATTTTGCAGGGGCAACATCTAATGTCGTGGAGAATGAGCCACCAAACGCGAATCGCAATGTCGCTTCCACGGGCGATTTATTTTTTGCGGCGATAAATAGCGGTTGTGTCAGTTCATTATTCACTAAGTTCACTTTTGCCGCTGCCAGTGCGGGGATGACATTACCACGCATTAACATTGTGATGGGCAACGGACCGTGCTCAACATCCACATCAAATGCAACTTTCTGGCCTGGCTTGATATTGAGATCGGGTGCACCGTTATCAAATGTCATTTGCATTTGAAAATGAGAATTAAAAAAGCCTTTGTCAAAGTTTTTATAACTTAACGTCATATCGTAGGCATGTTCACCTTTCTCTTTAGCATCGTTAAAATCTTTAATGAACTTTTCGACACCAGGCTGAATTTGCGTACCTGTGTACCATGTGCCACCACCCCAGATTACGGCTAACGCAACAATAACACCTGTAGCTGACTTACGTATCATATAAATATTCCCTGATAAAACAGCAAAACTTTGAATATCCACTTATGCTGAAATAATGTCCAGCGGCAGGACGCATTATCAGAATGTATTTATATTTATTAAATAATAAAAAAAGCCCGTGAATATTCACGGGCTTTATGTAATTTACATTGAATTATTTTTTCTCGGACAGATATTTCACAGTATCAGCATACTGCTGAACAAAAACATCCATATTGCTGGTATCCATACCCTGCGGATTCAGCTGATATTTACCGTTAACAAACATCGCCGGAACGCCACGCAATTGCACGTCGGCTGCGGCTTTTTCCTGCTGAGCCACCAGAGATTTCACCACGAAGCTGTTCCAGGCCGCGTCGTACTCTTCACCTTTAATACCTGCGTTGATAAATACATCGCGGATATCAGATGCAGAACGAATGGTCTGGGTTTTCTGTACGCCTTCAAACAGCGGAACAGTCACTTTGTCTTCCACGCCCAGCGCCATCGCCACTGCCCATGCCTGAGTCAGTTCTTTGCCCAGATCCCCACCCATGAAGTTGACGTGGTATTTAGTCATTTTCACGCCTTCCGGCAGTTTTTTCTTCACGTTCTCAGAAATATGCAGAACTTCTTCAAACTGATAGCAGTGCGGGCAGAAGAAAGAGAAAAACTCCAGCACTTGCGGCGCGCCAGCAACCGGTTTTTCCAGGGTGGTGTACTGTTTACCATCTTCATACTGCGCCGCCGATGCGCTAAACGCTAAAACTAAACCAGCCAGCGCCAGCCAAATCTTTTTCATGATCTACTCTCTCCGATTAATACATAGGTGTTAATTGCAAAGGGGGTTCTTGTAGAACTTTTGCCTGTTCTATAAAAGTCGCCGTCTGTCGCAGCCAGTAATCTTCCCCGGTTAACCACGGGAAATTTTTCGGGAACGCGGGATCAGCCCAACGCCGCATTAGCCAGGCAAGATAATAAACCAAACGCATGGCGCGTAAAGGTTCAATCAGTCCGATTTCAGCGATATCGAACTCGCTAAATTCTTCATAAGCCTCAATAATAGTTTCCAGTTGCATCCGCTGCTCAGCTTTATCGCCATTGAGCAACATCCACAAATCCTGAATAGCCGGACCATTACGTGCATCATCCAGATCAACAAACATTGGACCATCGCGCCAGAGGATATTCCCGGCGTGGCAGTCTCCATGTAGCCGCAGAACGGTGAAATCTTCCCGCCAGTGTGCTGTAACGGCGGCGATCAGCTCATCTGTCGCTTTCAGGAATGCCGCTTTCAACCCGGAAGGTATCAGTGTGGCGTCCTCAAACAGCTTGCGTGGCTCAATGAGATATTCATTCAGACCGATGGTCGGGCGATGGATAAAAAGCTGTTTGCGCCCCGTCTGGTGCATACGCCCTAAATAACGCCCAACAGCTTCCATCTGATCGATATTATCAGCTTCGAACTGGCGACCACCGACGCTTGGAAAAACAGCGAAATAAAATCCCTGATGATTCAATAAAGTCTGACCGTTAAAGGCCACAGGCGCTGCGACCGGAACTTCATCGTTAACCAGCTGCAACGCAAATTGATGTTCTTCGAAGATTTGATCGGCTGTCCAACGTTCAGGGCGATAAAATTTGACGACAAAACGTCGACGATCTTCGTCCTGAAATTGATAGACACGGTTTTCATAGCTGTTAAGCGGGGTAAGACCGGAATCCACCCGGATCCCATGCTCAAACAGAGCGTCCATGATGGTATCCGGGTGTAGTGTCTGGAAAGTAAAAGCGCTGTTGTTCATCCCATCATCCGGAAAACATTACGAATGATGAAGGATATCATTTCACGATGATTTTGGTTGCGCCGCTTACAAGCTTTTACTCTTTAATTACGCCACGTGCGCGTAATAGCGCCGTTTTGAAATCTTCTTCATAATCTTTCTGCAAACCCGGGATCACCGCATCTTTCGCGGAATCACGCATTTTCAGGTGATAGATCAGAATGTCATCCGTCAAATCCGCCAGTTCGCCGTCAAAACCTGACTCTTTCGCCAGTTTCTGCAAAAATTGCAGCAGGTTAAGGTCTGGTTCTTTTTGCCAGGCTGGCTGGAGGAGTTCAATAACTTCATTCAGACGTTTACATTTCATAGTGATGCTCCTTACTCTTGAGACAGACACGTTAGCAGGGTCAATCCCACAATAAAAGAGGCGATATCGGTGAATCTGATGACGACGATAACAGGCGTTGTGCTGGCGGGCGGTAAAGCCAGACGAATGGGCGGCGTAGATAAAGGATTGCTTGAATTAAACGGCAAACCATTATGGCAACATGTCGCTGACGCGCTTATGACGCAGCTCTCTCACGTCGTGGTTAATGCTAATCGTCATCAGGAAATCTATCAGGCAAGCGGTCTGAAAGTGATTGAAGATACACTGGCGGATTACCCAGGCCCTCTGGCAGGAATGCTTTCAGTAATGCAGCAGGAAGCGGGGGAGTGGTTTTTGTTTTGCCCATGCGATACGCCTTACATTCCCCCTGATTTAGCTGCCCGGCTTAATCATCAGCGCAAAGATGCGCCTGTCGTGTGGGTCCACGACGGTGAACGCGATCACCCGACTATTGCTCTGGTAAACCGCGCAATTGAGCCTTTATTACTGGAATATCTGCAAGCAGGAGAACGCCGGGTAATGGCATTTATGCGTCTGGCTGGCGGTCATGCGGTTGATTTCAGCGATAATAAAAATGCATTTATTAACGTGAATACGCCAGAGGAGCTTGCCCGATGGCAGGAAAAACGATGATACCGTTACTCGCCTTTGCCGCGTGGAGTGGCACTGGAAAAACTACGCTGCTGAAAAAACTGATCCCGGCATTATGCGCCAGAGGGATCCGTCCAGGGCTGATTAAGCATACGCACCATGATATGGATGTTGATAAACCGGGCAAAGATAGCTATGAGCTGCGCAAGGCTGGCGCGGCACAAACCATCGTTGCCAGCCAGCAGCGATGGGCCTTGATGACGGAAACACCAGACGAAGAAGAGCTGGATCTACATTTTCTCGCAAGTCGAATGGATACCTCAAAGCTGGATTTGATTCTGGTCGAAGGGTTTAAGCATGAAGAGATCGCAAAGATTGTGCTGTTTCGCGATGGAGCCGGACATCGACCGGAAGAATTAGTGATAGACAGACATGTTATTGCTGTAGCCAGTGATGTGCCGCTTAATCTTGATGTCGCGTTACTGGATATTAATGATGTTGAGGGGCTGGCTGATTTTGTGGTGGAGTGGATGCAAAAGTAGGCTGGATAAGATGCGCCAGCGTCGCATCCGGCATGATTTTCTGCACCAATGCAAAAAGGCCATCCGTCAGGATGGCCTTTCGCTTAATTTGATGCCTGGCAGTTCCCTACTCTCGCATGGGGAGACCCCACACTACCATCGGCGCTACGGCGTTTCACTTCTGAGTTCGGCATGGGGTCAGGTGGGACCACCGCGCTAAGGCCGCCAGGCAAATTCTGTTTCATCAGACCGCTTCTGCGTTCTGATTTAATCTGTATCAGGCTGAAAATCTTCTCTCAATCCGCCAAAACATCTTCGGCGTTGTAAGGTTAAGCCTCACGGTTCATTAGTACCGGTTAGCTCAACGCATCGCTGCGCTTACACACCCGG
>NZ_PTRH01000018.1:0-83251 GCF_002965045.1 Escherichia sp. MOD1-EC6300
GATGCGAAAAGCAGCCATGGACAGAAAGTATCTGGCGTCAGTCCTTGCGGGGAGCGGGCTTTCGTAATCTTTCCCTGAGACGTCATCGCGATTGATGGAAAAGCACTTCCACACTCCTATGATAAAAGTGGTCGCAGGAGAGCGGGCTTTCGTAGTCATACCCCAACTCTCCCCGGCCCTAAACACAACCCCCACTCACCACAACCTAAACTCATCCGCATCCCGCCATGCCGGAAACTTTTCTCTATATTCCCTTAACACCGCCATCGACAGCTCCGCATCAATGCGCGTTGCCTGATGCGCGTCGGCAGTAGCGATAATCTCGCCCTGTGGATTAATCACCCGGCTGTCACCGCGATAATGGCAGCCGTTGCCATCGCTGCCGACGCGATTGCATCCCGCCACATACGCCTGATTCTCAATCGCGCGGGCTGTCAGCAATGCCTGCCAGTGCAGAGAGCGCGGTGCAGGCCAGTTGGCGACGTAGATGGCGAGGTCATAATTGTTGAGATTGCGCGACCACACTGGAAAACGTAAGTCGTAGCACACCAGCGGCAAAATACGCCAGCCGCGCCATTCCACAATCACTCGCGCATTGCCCGCTTTATAATGCAGATGCTCATCTGCCATTCGGAACAGATGACGCTTATCATAAAAATGTACCGTGCCGCCCGGTTCAACCAGCAAAAAGCGGTTAACCGTACCAGACTCCGTTTGTAATGCAACACTGCCTGCAATCAACGCATTGCACTGCTGCGCTTTGG
The DNA here is from genome assembly GCF_002965045.1 of Escherichia sp. MOD1-EC6300. Classification (NCBI taxonomy): domain Bacteria; kingdom Pseudomonadati; phylum Pseudomonadota; class Gammaproteobacteria; order Enterobacterales; family Enterobacteriaceae; genus Escherichia; species Escherichia sp. MOD1-EC6300. Next base: position 765 of record NZ_PTRH01000018.1, read on the forward strand.
CTGTCATCCAGTTCACTACGTCATCTTGTGCTAGCGACGAAGCGGCCGCTTCCATGGCAAAGCCGCTGGTAAACATCTCCGGTAGAACGATCACATCGCGCCCGGTAATACCTTCTAGTTGACGATCAAAATGGCGCAGGTTGGCAGGACCATCCATCCACACCAGTGGTTGCTGCAAAAGCGTAATCTTCAAACCAGGCACGGTGTACAACTCCTTTATGTGAAGGGTTTTATAACTCTAACACCTTATCAGGCAGTTGCCTTAGCGCAGAATAAATTGATAACAAATGCTGATATTGGAAATATCTGATTTGCAAATTATCGTGTTATCGCCAGGCTTTAGGAGGTTAATAACATGGGCAGGATAAGCTCGGGAGGAATGATGTTTAAGGCAATAACGACAGTCGCCGCTCTGGTCATCGCCACCAGTGCAATGGCGCAGGATGATTTAACCATTAGCAGCCTTGCAAAGGGCGAAACCACCAAAGCTGCATTTAATCAGATGGTACAAGGGCATAAGCTGCCTGCCTGGGTGATGAAAGGCGGGACTTATACCCCTGCACAAACCGTAACGTTGGGAGATGAGACGTATCAGGTGATGAGCGCGTGCAAACCGCATGACTGTGGCTCGCAACGTATCGCTGTGATGTGGTCCGAGAAATCTAATCAGATGACGGGGCTGTTCTCGACCATTGATGAGAAAACGTCGCAAGAGAAACTCACCTGGTTGAATGTGAACGATGCGCTTTCTATTGATGGTAAAACGGTGCTGTTCGCGGCGTTGACCGGCAGCCTGGAAAACCATCCGGATGGCTTTAATTTTAAATAATTAGCGGATAAAGAAACGGAGCCTTTCGGCTCCGTTATTCAATTATGCGGCTTCAACTTTCCGCACTTTCTCCGGCAACTTTACCGGCTTCGTCGCCAGCTCTTCCGGATCAAAGTCATCAACATTAATACTGCGCAGACGGCTTTCTTCAGCTTTCACAAGAATAGCGGCTTCATCTTTATCAATCAGCCCCTTCGCCAGCGCGTTATGCGCCAGTTCATCCAGACGGGTAAACGGCAGGTTTTTACCCAGCTCTTTACAGATCCGCTGATGAATTGGGTCGGCGGCAATCACATCCACCAGCGCCTCTTCCAGTAAACCAACCGGGTTATGCTCGCTCGGGGTCAGGTACTGACCGCGACCAATACGTGAACGGGTGGCGTTCGGCACTTGTAAAATCTTCGCCACCTTATGATCCAGCTTGTCAGACGGTGCCAGATAATGACGTCCGGTCGGGAAGATCACCACATTCAGAAGCCCGGCAACCACGCGGTTCGGGAAGTTTTGCAGTAAATCGTCCATCGCCTGCTCTGCCTGATACAGCGCATCCTGTACGCCCCAGTGCACCAGCGGCAGGTCGGCTTCATTACGGCCTTCGTCGTCATAACGCTTCAGAACGGCAGAGGCGAGGTAAAGCTGGCTTAAAATATCCCCCAGACGTGCCGAGATACGCTCGCGACGTTTCAGGCTGCCGCCCAGCACAGCCATCGAGACATCAGAAAGCAGGGCGAGGTTGGCGCTCAGGCGGTTCAGGTGCTGATAGTAGCGTTTAGTGGCATCGCCGGTTGGCGTGCTGCTGGTTAAACCGCGCGTCAGGCCCAGCCAGAAGCTGCGAACTTTGTTGCTACCGACGTGACCGATATGTTTGAACAGCAGTTTATCGAACGCGTTTACGTCATTGTTCTTCGCCGCTTCCATCTCTTCCAGCACGTACGGATGGCAACGAATCGCTCCCTGACCGAAGATCATCATGCTGCGGGTCAGAATGTTGGCCCCTTCAACGGTGATGGCAATCGGTGCGCCCTGGTAAGCTCGTGCCAGGAAGTTGCTCTGACCGAGCATAATGCCTTTACCCCCGGTGATATCCATCGCATCAATAATCGACTGCTGCCCACGGTGGGTACAGTGATACTTAACGATAGCCGACAGCACGGCAGGTTTTTCACCGAGCATAATGCCGTAGGTAATCAGCGATGCCGCAGCATCCATCACGTAGGCATTACCGGCAATACGCGCCAGCGGCTCTTCAATCCCTTCCATCTTACCGATAGAGATTTTGAACTGACGGCGAATGTGCGCATACGCGCCCGTTGCCAGCGCCACCGACTTCACGCCGCCGGTTGAGTTGGAAGGTAGGGTGATGCCGCGCCCCACGGAGAGACACTCCACCAGCATCCGCCAGCCTTGCCCGGCCATTTTTGGTCCGCCGATAATGTAGTCGATCGGTACGAAGACATCTTTACCTCGCGTCGGTCCGTTCTGGAACGGTACGTTCAGCGGGAAGTGGCGACGACCAATTTCCACGCCTGGCGTGGTGGTCGGGATAAGTGCACAGGTAATGCCTAAATCTTCTGCGCCACCCAGCAGTTTTTCCGGGTCGGAAAGTTTAAACGCCAGCCCAAGCACGGTCGCAATTGGCGCGAGCGTAATGTAGCGTTTGTTCCAGGTCAGTCGCATCCCCAGCACCTGCTGGCCCTGCCACTCGCCCATGCAGACAATCCCGGTATCCGGAATCGCGCCCGCATCGGAACCCGCTTCCGGGCTGGTCAGTGCAAAGCAAGGGATCTCCTGACCACGCGCCAGACGCGGCAGATAGTGATTTTTCTGCTCGTCAGTGCCGTAATGTTGCAGCAGCTCGCCCGGGCCTAATGAGTTCGGCACGCCGACGGTAATCGCCAGGATCCCGCTCACGCCGGAGAGTTTTTGCAGCACACGAGATTGGGCATAAGCCGAGAACTCCAGCCCGCCGTACTCTTTTTTGATGATCATCGCGAAGAAGCGATGCTCTTTAAGGTACGCCCACAACTCCGGCGGCAGATCCGCCAGCTCATGAGTAATCTGGAAATCATTCGCCATCCGGCAGGCTTCTTCTACCGGGCCGTCGAGAAACGCTTGCTCTTCAGCGGTCAGGCGCGGCTGCGGATAGTTATGCAGCTTTTTCCAGTCCGGCTTACCCTGGAACAAGTCGCCTTCCCACCAGGTAGTGCCTGCATCAATCGCTTCTTTTTCAGTGCGCGACATTGGCGGCATCACCTTACGGAAACCGCGAAATACCGGTGCGGAAATCATCGACTTACGCATAGGCGCAAAGTTAAACGGTACGAGGATAATGGCCAGAGGCACCAGTACCCACGCCGACCACAGACCAGCGACGCCGAGGGCGGCTGTCCAGGCGAGCAAAATCAGACTGCTGATAAATAAGCTCACGCGGTGATAGAACAACGCGCCGAGCAGGACAACCGTAGCGAGAATACTCAAAATCATCATAACGAAAAGCCCCTTACTTGTAGGAGGTCTGACCACTTGTGATGATATGGTTGTAGTGGATGTAAAAACATTTAGCAATGTGTTTACAATATAATTACAACAAAGCTCACATTGTTGCTGTTTTTATCCGCACTTCAGGTCAAAAAGTCCTGGTCATCGCACCTGCCCGTACTTCTCGCTTTTGGCGGTATCCGGTACACTGCATTTTGTCTATTACATTTATGCTGAAGGATATCCTCATGTACCAGGATCTTATTCGTAACGAACTGAACGAAGCGGCGGAAACGCTGGCTAACTTTTTAAAAGATGACGCCAATATTCACGCCATTCAGCGCGCGGCGGTCCTGTTAGCAGATAGCTTTAAAGCCGGTGGTAAGGTGCTTTCCTGCGGTAATGGCGGTTCCCATTGCGACGCCATGCACTTTGCCGAAGAGTTGACGGGGCGCTACCGTGAAAACCGTCCGGGCTATCCGGCGATTGCCATTTCTGACGTTAGTCATATTTCCTGCGTCGGTAATGATTTCGGTTTCAATGATATTTTCTCCCGCTACGTTGAAGCGGTAGGTCGCGAAGGCGATGTATTGCTGGGGATCTCTACCTCCGGTAACTCTGCAAACGTGATCAAAGCGATCGCAGCGGCGCGTGAGAAGGGGATGAAAGTGATCACCCTGACCGGTAAAGATGGCGGCAAAATGGCTGGCACGGCGGATATTGAAATTCGCGTTCCGCACTTTGGTTATGCCGACCGCATTCAGGAGATCCACATTAAAGTGATCCATATCCTGATCCAGTTAATTGAAAAAGAGATGGTTAAGTAAGTCTGGCGTAGGCTGGATAAGGCGTTTACGCCGCATCCGGCACTTGTGCGCTGATGCCTGATGCGACGCTGACGCGTCTTATCATGCCTACAAATCTGTACCCGAACCGTAGGCCGAATAATGCATTCACGCCGCATCCGACCTGAAAATTCTTAAATCAATCTTCGCCGGGGGCCATGCGCTCCCGCTGTTGTGGAGGTTACCCATGTGCGAATTGCTCGGGATGAGCGCTAACGTCCCTACCGATATCTGCTTTAGTTTCACCGGTCTGGTGCAGCGTGGTGGTGGAACCGGGCCACATAAAGATGGCTGGGGCATTACCTTTTACGAAGGTAAAGGCTGTCGCACATTTAAAGATCCACAACCCAGCTTTAATTCCCCCATCGCCAAACTTGTCCAGGACTACCCGATAAAATCCTGTTCGGTGGTGGCTCATATTCGCCAGGCCAATCGGGGCGAGGTGGCGCTGGAAAATACTCACCCGTTTACCCGCGAGTTATGGGGACGCAACTGGACTTATGCCCATAACGGGCAACTGACGGGGTACAAGTCACTGGAAACCGGCAACTTCCGTCCGGTAGGTGAAACCGACAGCGAAAAAGCCTTTTGCTGGCTGCTGCATAAATTAACACAGCGTTACCCGCGCACACCAGGCAACATGGCGGCAGTGTTTAAATATATCGCCTCACTGGCGGATGAACTGCGGCAGAAGGGCGTTTTCAACATGCTACTTTCGGACGGACGCTATGTAATGGCGTATTGCTCGACCAATCTGCACTGGATCACCCGCCGCGCGCCGTTTGGCGTGGCAACGTTGCTGGATCAGGATGTGGAAATCGACTTCAGCTCGCAGACCACACCGAATGATGTGGTCACGGTGATTGCGACACAGCCGCTGACGGGCAATGAAACCTGGCAAAAGATTATGCCAGGCGAATGGCGCTTATTTTGCCTCGGGGAGCGTGTAGTTTGATGCCAGCTGTGGCTGCACCACTTCGTGGCTTAACGGCTTGCTGACCACGTAACGACCATTGACCACAGAAACGGTCGGTGGCTTACGGGTTTGTTCAAAGTAGTCGTAGCCCGGCTTCAGTTGCTCCCAGAAGTCCTTAAAGTTGGAATATTTATGGCGCTGCATGTTGGCGTCGGTCATGCGGAACGGGTAAATACTCACTTGCACGCTTGGCTGACCAAACACCAGCGCGCCAGTAACGAACTGGAAGATCTCATCAATACCTTGATTGGTCATCGCGTAGCAGCCGATGGAAACACAATCGCCGTGAATCATCAGGTATTTCCCTTCATAACCATGCGCACGGTCATAAGCATTGGGGAATCCAATATTAATCGCTTTGTAGTAACGGCTGTCTGGTTTTAACTGATTACGCTGGACGCTATAAAACCCTTCCGGGCTTTTGAAATCGCCCTGACGCTGTTTAGGCCCTAATCCGCCGGAATATTTACAGATTTTATAACTGTCGAGCAGCTGATATTGCTCACCCATTTTGACGTAGAGATCGAGAGTGCGCTCTTCCTTGAAGATCTGGATGTAGACAGGGGAGCCCATCAACTGCTGCTTATACTCTTTGCTCACTGGCGTGGTCGAGCTACTGCTGCCCAGCAAACCGGCAAACGAAACGCACGGGATCAACAACATCGCAAGAATTAATGCGATTTTACGCATACTGCTTATTCCTTGATAAAACGGTTACACACGCCAGGACGGCAAAATGGATCCCAAATCGGAATAGTCTGGATTTGGAAGGCTCACATTATCACCAAAAGAGTTTTACGCAAGCCTGTCGGCGCAGGGTTTACAAATTTCATCGGAAGCGGGCTTTACCCAAATAGCGCCGCGTGAGTTCCAGTTCTCTCAAATCGTAAAAGTTTATCGGTAAGTTTGTAAATCAGGATCCAGTCCGGTTCAACATGAGCATCGCGATAACCTTTCCATGAACCTTGCAGCGGGTGGTCTTTATAAACAGCTGGAAGTGGTAAAGTATTATTGATAAGAAGCGTCATAAGATATTTCAATTTATTCATATCATTATGACGCTTTTGTGCAAGTTTTACATCCTTTGAAAATTGTCCCGAGTATTCAATATCCCTTTGAATCATATTTAAATTCCTAATTGATCAAATAAATCATCGGCGTCTTTGGCCTTATGAACATCAACGCCAGCTTCGCTGTTTTTAATTGATTGAATGGTTAATTGATTAGGCTCGCGTAAATCAAACGGCAATGCCTTTTCACGCGCGACTTTTGTGAGGGTTATGCGAACCAGGTCAGAGATGGTCAGCCCCATCCCGGCCAGTACGTCCGCCGCCTGATTCTTCAGATCTTCATCGATTCGGGCGCGAACAAACGCGTTAGCAGCCATTGGGGTATCTCCTGTGCTGTATATTTATTCAGCTTGAATTGTAGCTCAAATGAGCAACAACGACAATCCATGAGTAATTTAATAAACGGATGTTTTTACATAATTAACTGAAATATATTTATTAATTTTATAATAATGGTTTATTAAGTTTGTTCAGGTACGGGCCGGGATACACTGCAACATCAATGCATGACCAGCCATTATTGAGAATGTCTTTGCCGTCGATTCCCTCTTTTGTGTTGTCGGGATTATTGTTGCTTTGCTTGCCGTTTTCTTCATTTGCCAGCGCCACCGCATCACATATCTCTTTCAGCTACGCCGCCCGCCAGCGGATGCAAAACCGTACGCGATTGCTAAAGCGATACCACGCGCATCTGAAAAAACAGGCCAGCTACATTGTGGAAGGCGATGCACAAAGCAGAAGGGCGCTGCGCCAGCACAACCGGGAGCAGATAAAACAGCATCCTGAGTGGTTCCCTGCACCGTTGAAGTTGAGCGATAAACATTGGCAGGCGCTGGCGGAAAACAACCATTTCTTAAGCAGCGACCATCTGCATAACATCACCGAAGTAGCGATTCACCGTCTGGAGCAGCAGCTTGGTAAGCCTTACGTCTGGGGAGGTACGCGGCCTGATAAAGGCTTCGACTGTAGCGGGTTGGTTTTTTATGCCTACAACAAGATCCTCGAGGCGAAACTCCCGCGCACGGCCAATGAGATGTATCACTACCGTCGGGCAACCATTGTGGCAAATAACGACCTGCGCCGGGGAGATTTGCTGTTTTTCCATATTCACAGCCGCGAGATTGCCGACCATATGGGCGTGTATCTGGGAGACGGTCAGTTTATCGAGTCGCCGCGCACCGGGGAAACCATTCGGGTAAGTCGGTTAGCTGAACCTTTCTGGCAGGATCATTTTTTAGGCGCGCGGCGGATTTTGACGGAAGAGACGATTTTGTAAATGGGTAATATTGACGACCTGTTTACATCTGGGCTGAAAACTCACGTTCTAAGACATCAATAATGAGCTGGTTTTTTGAAATGGAATGTTGTCTGGCGACGATGGTCAGCCGCGAATCGATGTGATGCGGCACACGAAGCGTCAGGCGTTTTTGCTCTTCTTCTTCACGAAAAGGGGCAATACCGTCCTCTTCACAATCCGCCATCCACTCATCCAGAGCGCTTTCGCCTTCACGATATAATGCCTCAATACTTGTGGCTACAAAGTCACAATAACCGTTTACATTGAGGAACTTGCCGCGAAATGCGTTGATATCGGCTTCAAATGTCACTGCGGCTGGTTGACCTTTAATTGTGATAATGTTCGATGCTTTATTCATAATCTACCCCTACACAGTTAACAAACCACTCCTTAAGACCTGCTACTGCGCCTTTATCCATCACATTCTTTGGATGCGGCTCATGTGTGCTGAATTTGGTCGTTCCAATCTGAAATTTTCGTCTGGAGCCGTTGTTATTTTTTATTGATCCACCCACCGCTTTAATGAGAGCAACAACATCATCCCATTTAATTCCAGATTTTGGCGGCTCCGTCATTACATCGTCGAATGTTTTTCTATGACGAGAGCCTAGCGCGCTGACCTTAATCATACTATCAATCCATGACGTCATTGTATGGTGTCATCGTAGTCTCTTTGCAGTGTGACGTCAATTAATGGTGTCAGGTGCTGCAAAGTATGGAAAAGAATCCTCAATCAACTCAACGCCCCCATAATCTTCAACTCCAGCTCGTCCGGCACTTCGTTATACGACAGCACATGCAACCCCGGCGCAAATAACCTCGCATAACGCGCCAGCAACGGGCGCAGCTGCGGCGGCACCAGCAGCACCGGGTCTTTACCTGCCGCTTTCATCTGCTCCTTCACCTGCGGCATCGTGCTCTGGAACTGGTTGAGCATATTTGGGTCAACCGGCACGCTATCGAGCATCACTTTGCCGGCCTGTTGCGCCTGATTCACCACGTTGGTCAGCAGATTTTCCAGCTCATTATTCAGCGTATACACCGTCAGCTCCTGCTTGCGAACGAACGGATGGGTAATGCTGCGCCGCAGTGCCAGGCGCACATCGGCCGCCAGCAGAATATGATCTTTGGTGACGGTGCTACTGGCGACCAGCACGGTGGCGATGGTGACGATATCGCGCAGGGAAACGCCTTCGGTCAGCAGTGCCCGGTACACTTTCAGCAACTGGCTGTAATTCAGCGCCGCACTCAAATCCTCTGCCAGGCGCGGTGCCATTGACGACAAACGGTTATGCAGCTGAGTAATATCGTCATAGTTAAACAAATCAGGAATATAGCTGCGCACAATCTTATTCACATGCGTGGCAATTACGCTGGCGCTGTCGATCACCTGATACCCCATATTCAGCGCCTTCGCCTTCTGCGCGGGCTGAATCCAGGTCACCGGCATCCCGTACGCCGGGTCGTTCCCCAGCACGCCGTCAATCTCGCCGTAGGTTTCGCTGGAGGGCAGGGCCATCAGTTTATCCGCCGGAATATCCGCTTCATCAGCCTTAATGCCGTTGATGAAAATGGCGTACTGGCTGGGCTTGAGGCGGAAGTTTTCCCGAATGCGGATCTCCGGCAGCAGCACGCCGTTGCCGTCGGAAATCACCTGCCGCACGCCGCGAATACGCTGGGTGAGCGGGTTGCCCTGCGCTTTGTCCACCAGCGCCACCAGCTTGTAACCGAGGCTTAAACTGATGGGCTCGATCAGCGGAATGGTTTCCCAACTGACCTGTTGATCGCTGGTTTCAGTGATGGTGCGGGTCAGCGTTTCGAGGCTTTTCTCTTCCGCCTCCGCCGCCTGCGGGCGTTTGCTCATTCGCCAGCCGGTAAAACCAAGCAGGGCGCTGAACATCAGGAACGGGAAGTGCGGCATTCCCGGCACCACCGCCAGCACGAACATAATCCCGGTGGCGGTGTAGAGCACCGACGGGCTTGCCAGCAACTGGTGGCGCACGTCATGGGCAATATCGCCGTTGTCGCTGACGCGGGTGACGATAATCGCCGCCGCGGTGGAAAGCAGCAGGGACGGGATCTGCGCCACCAGGCCGTCGCCGATGGTCATCAGCACATATTGCTGGAAGGCGGCATCGGCGCTCAGGTTGTATTTGAAGATCCCGATACAAACGCCGCCAATCAGGTTGATCGCCAGAATCATCATCCCGGCGATGGCATCCCCGCGCACAAACTTCGATGCCCCGTCCATCGCGCCGTAGAAATCGGCCTCGCTGGCAACATCTTTGCGGCGGGTCTGCGCCTGCGCCTGGTTGATCAACCCGGCGTTAAGATCGGCGTCAATCGCCATTTGCTTGCCGGGCATCGCGTCCAGGGTAAAGCGGGCAGAAACCTCGGAAATACGCTCAGCCCCTTTGGTGACGACAATAAAGTTGATTGTCAACAGCGTCAGTAAATCCGAGCGTGAAAGCATTATCGCCGCGCTGCACGGGCAGTCGATTTTCAATGGCGGCGGGCTATCGCCGTTAAATAAAATCAGCCCGACGCATCCGCTGAAACCTGCCACCGTGGCGGTGCCGGAAGAGACGGAGAAAAAAGCCCGCGACGTCAACGAGAAAACGGCGCTACTGAAGAAGAAGTCCGCCACTGAGCTTGGCGAGCTGGCGACCAGTATCAACACCATCGCCCGCGATGCGCATATGGAAGCCAATCTGGAGATGGAGATTGTCCCGCAGGGATTACGCGTGCTGATTAAAGATGACCAGAACCGCAATATGTTTGAACGCGGCAGCGCGAAGATTATGCCGTTCTTTAAAACTCTGCTGGTGGAGCTCGCGCCGGTATTCGACTCGCTCGATAACAAAATTATTATTACCGGGCATACCGATGCGATGGCCTATAAAAGCAATATCTACAACAACTGGAACCTTTCGGGCGATCGTGCGCTCTCGGCTCGTCGGGTGCTGGAAGAGGCCGGGATGCCGGAAGATAAAGTGATGCAGGTGAGCGCAATGGCGGACCAGATGCTGCTGGACACGAAAAATCCGCAAAGTGCGGGTAACCGGCGCATTGAGATTATGGTGCTCACCAAAAGCGCGTCTGATACGTTGTATCAATATTTTGGTCAGCATGGGGATAAGGTGGTGCAGCCGCTGGTGAAAAAGCTGGATAAGCAGCAGGTGCTTTCGCAGCGAACGCGTTAAATGCTGAATCTTTACGCATTTCTCAAACTCTGAAATCACTGTATACTTTACCAGTGTTGAGAGGTGAGCAATGCGTAAAATCATTCATGTGGATATGGACTGCTTTTTCGCCGCGGTGGAGATGCGCGACAATCCCGCCCTGCGCGATATCCCTATTGCTATTGGCGGCAGCCGCGAACGCCGGGGGGTGATCAGCACCGCCAATTATCCCGCGCGTAAATTTGGCGTGCGTAGCGCAATGCCAACCGGCATGGCGCTCAAACTGTGTCCGCATCTCACCTTGCTTCCAGGGCGCTTTGACGCCTACAAAGAAGCGTCAAATCATATCCGCGAAATCTTCTCTCGCTACACATCGCGTATTGAGCCGCTGTCACTGGATGAAGCCTATCTCGACGTCACCGACAGCGTACATTGCCACGGCTCTGCGACCCTTATCGCTCAGGAAATCCGCCAGACGATCTTCAACGAGCTGCAACTGACGGCGTCTGCGGGCGTTGCGCCGGTCAAGTTTCTCGCCAAAATCGCCTCTGATATGAATAAACCCAACGGACAGTTTGTGATTACGCCGGCGGACGTCCCGGCATTTCTGCAAACCTTACCGCTGGCAAAAATTCCCGGTGTCGGCAAAGTCTCGGCGGCAAAACTGGAAGCGATGGGGCTGCGGACCTGCGGCGATGTACAAAAGTGTGATCTGGTGACGTTGCTTAAACGCTTTGGCAAATTTGGTCGCATTTTGTGGGAGCGTAGTCAGGGGATTGACGAGCGCGACGTTAACAGCGAAAGGTTGCGAAAATCCGTCGGTGTAGAACGCACCATGGCGGAAGATATTCATCACTGGTCTGAATGTGAAGCGATCATCGAGCGGCTTTACCCTGAACTGGAGCGTCGTCTGGCAAAGGTAAAACCTGATTTACTGATTGCCCGCCAGGGGGTGAAATTAAAGTTCGACGATTTTCAGCAAACCACCCAGGAACACGTCTGGCCGCGGCTGAATAAAGCTGACTTGATCGCCACTGCGCGTAAAACCTGGGATGAACGCCGGGGCGGACGCGGTGTGCGACTGGTGGGGCTGCATGTGACGTTGCTTGATCCGCAAATGGAAAGACAACTGGTGCTGGGATTATGAATAATATACAAATAAGAGACTATCAGCCTGGCGATTTTCAGCAGCTATGCGCTATTTTTATTAGAGCGGTTACGATGACCGCCAGTCAGCATTATTCACCACAACAAATTGCCGCCTGGGCGCAGATTGATGAACATCGATGGAAAGAGAAACTCGCGAAATCACAAGTGCGGGTTGCGGTGATTAATACACAACTGGTCGGCTTTATTACCTGCATTGAGCATTATATCGATATGTTATTTGTTGATCCGAAATACAACCGCTGCGGGGTTGCCAGCGCTTTGTTAAAACCTTTGATTAAGTCTGAATCCGAACTTACGGTAGATGCCAGCATAACCGCAAAACCCTTTTTTGAACGTTATGGTTTTCAGACAGTTAAGCAGCAGCGCGTTGAATGCCGGGGAGCGTGGTTTACTAATTTTCATATGCGATATAAACCGCAACACTAAATCCAGCTTGCAATGAAAATAACGCCCGCCTAATATGTGCGCGTTTTCTTATTCCACAAACTGCAAGGAGGTAAATCATGAAAAATCCTTTATCAATGACTCTTTGCAGACCTTTCCAGGATTAATTCTTTTTTTCTTGCCCTGGATTCGTCTGCCATTTCCTGATTTTTATATTTATATACTCTAAATAATTCGAGTTGCAGGAAGGCGACAAGCGAGTGAATCCCCAGGAGCTTACTAAAGTAAGTGACTGGGGTGAACGAACGCAGTCGCAGTACATGCAACTTGAAGTATGACGAGTATAAATGGAATGGTACATGGGCAAATATATTCGTCCCTTATCCGATGCGGTATTTACCATCGCATCTGATGACCTGTGGATCGAGAGTTCAGCGATCCAACAATTACACACCACGGCAAATTTACCCGACATGCAACGCGTCGTAGGGATGCCAGATTTACACCCAGGACGCGGCTATCCGATTGGCGCAGCGTTCTTCTCCGTAGGCCGTTTTTACCCGGCACTGGTCGGCAATGATATCGGCTGCGGTATGGCGCTATGGCAAACAGATATTCTCGCGCGTAAATACAACGCCGATAAGTTTGAAAAGCGATTATCTGCGCTGGATGACGTTGCTGAAGAAAGCTGGCTGGAGGAAAACCTGCCGTCAGCGTTTGCACAGCATCCGTGGCGCTGCGCGCTTGGCTCTATCGGTGGCGGTAACCACTTTGCAGAACTGCAACAGATTGATCAAATCATCGATGCGGAACTGTTTGCACTGTCAGGTCTGGATGCGCAGCATCTGCAACTGCTGGTCCATAGCGGCTCGCGTGGTTTAGGGCAGTCTATTTTACAGCGGCATATTGCCTCGTTTTCGCATCATGGTTTGCCGGAAGGCAGTGACGACGCGCTAAGTTATATTGCGGAACATGATGATGCGCTGGCGTTTGCGCGTATTAATCGCCAGCTGATCGCTTTGCGCATAATGCAACAAGTTAAGGCCAACGGAAATTCGGTTCTGGATGTGGCGCATAACTTTGTTAGCGCATGTCGAATCGGCGATCAACAAGGATGGTTACACCGTAAAGGGGCTACGCCGGATGACAACGGTCTGGTGATTATTCCCGGTTCACGCGGTGATTACTCCTGGCTGGTTAAACCTGTTGCGAACGAAAAAACGCTTCACTCACTGGCGCATGGGGCAGGGCGTAAATGGGGGCGCACCGAGTGTAAAGGGCGTCTGGCAGCGAAATACACGGCGACGCAACTCTCACGTACTGAACTTGGCGGTCGGGTAATTTGTCGCGATAAACAACTCATCTTTGAAGAAGCGCCACAAGCCTATAAATCGGCTGAAAGTGTGGTGCAATGTCTGGTGCAGGCCGGTTTAATTATTCCTGCCGCGCGACTGCGTCCGGTGCTGACGCTCAAAAACAGTGGAGGGAAAAAAGGATGATCTTGCTGCAACTCTCCTCAGCTCAGGGACCGGAAGAATGTTGTCTCGCAGTGAAAAAGGCGCTGGACAGGTTGATTAAAGAAGCTACCCGACAAGACGTCGCGGTAACGGTGCTGGAAACAGAAACGGGCCGCTACTCTGACACGCTGCGTTCGGCGCTGATTTCTCTGGATGGCGATAACGCATGGGCATTAAGCGAAAGTTGGTGCGGCACTATTCAGTGGATTTGCCCAAGCCCGTATCGGCCTCATCATGGGCGCAAAAACTGGTTTCTGGGCATTGGGCGTTTTACCGCTGATGAGCAGGAACAATCGGATGCAATCCGTTATGAGACGCTGCGTTCGTCGGGGCCGGGCGGTCAACATGTCAATAAAACCGACTCGGCGGTACGCGCCACGCATCTGGCATCCGGGATTAGCGTGAAGGTTCAGTCAGAGCGCAGCCAACATGCCAACAAACGGCTGGCGCGATTGCTGATTGCCTGGAAGCTGGAGCAACAGCAACAGGAAAATAGCGCGGCGCTGAAATCGCAGCGGCGAATGTTCCATCACCAGATTGAACGTGGCAACCCGCGACGGACGTTTACAGGGATGGCTTTTATCGAAGGATAAGAAAGGATGAAACTGCCGGAAGACGATCAAACGCCATCCGGCAGCAAATCAAAAAATTACTTCGCCGGAATTTCTTTCAGCAGTTCAGTCAGCAGTGTCCAGTAATGGCCTACGCTTTCGATGTGAACCTGCTCATCCGGAGAGTGCGGACCGGTGATGGTTGGCCCGATAGAAACCATGTCCATTTCCGGATACGGTTTTTTGAACAGACCACATTCCAGGCCCGCGTGAATAATCTGGATGTTCGGCGTCTTGTTGAACAGGCGCTGATAGGTTTCACGTACCAGATGCATCACCGGAGAATTAGCGTCCGGCTGCCAGCCAGGATATGCGCCTTTCGCTTCGGTTTTCGCGCCAGCCAGTTTACCCAGCGAATCCAGCATGCTCACCACGTAGTCTTTACCGCTGTCGATCAGAGAACGGATCAGACAGTGAATTTCTACGTTGTTGTCGGTCATGGTCACGACACCGACGTTCAGGGAGGTTTCAACCACACCTTTTGCCACGTCGGAGTTGCGGATCACACCGTTCGGGGTGGCGTTCAGCAGACGAATAAAGGTATCGCGAGATTTCGCAATCAGGGCAGCTTTATCGTTCGCAACAGAGTCCAGCAACAAGGCCAGATTTTTCTCTTTCTCTGCCAGCTCGTTTTTCAGGATGTCCTGATAGGTATTCACCAGCGTTTTCAGTGCGTCGACTTTATCAGCTGCGACAGCGATGGTCGCAAAGGCTTCACGCGGGATGGCGTTACGCAGTGTGCCGCCGTTGAAATCAATAAGACGCAGGTCCAGTTCTTCTGCATGTCCCGCCAGGAAGCGCACCAGCAGTTTGTTCGCGTTACCCAGGCCAACGTGGATTTCACCGCCGGAGTGACCGCCTTTCAGACCTTTTAAGGTTAATTTGAAGGTTTCAAAACCAGCCGGAACGGCTTCACGATCTAAATGCAGGTTGGAGGTGAAGTCGATACCCCCAGCACAACCCATGTAGATTTCACCTTCTTCTTCGGAGTCGGTGTTAATCAGAATATCAGCCTGCAACCAGTTGCTCTGTAAGCCGAACGCCCCGTCCATACCGGCTTCTTCGGTCATGGTTAGCAGCACTTCCAGCGGGCCGTGAACCACGTTTTCGTCAGCCAGAACCGCCAGTGCAGAGGCCATACCAATGCCGTTATCCGCGCCCAGCGTGGTACCGCGCGCTTTAACCCATTCGCCATCAATATAAGGCTGGATAGGATCTTTAGTGAAGTCATGCACGGTGTCGTTATTTTTCTGCGGCACCATATCGAGGTGGGCCTGTAAGACGACCGGTTTACGATTTTCCATACCTGCGGTAGCAGGTTTACGAATCAGGATATTACCCACCTGATCGCGTTCGACATGGAAACCTTTCTCTTTTGCCCAACCAACAATGTATTCAGCGAGTTGCTCTTCATGATAGGACGGGTGAGGAATAGAACAGATTTTGGCAAAAATATCCCACAGCGGCTGTGGAGATAATTGAGACAGTTCAGACACGTTAAGTCTCCTTGTCGATCACCCGCAAAACAGTATTGCAGGTCACAGGGTTAGCAGAAAATGTTGTCAACACAAGACAGGCTTGCGAGATATGTTTGAGAATACCACTTTATCCCGCGTCAGGGAGAGGCTGTGCGTAAAAAGACGCGGACTCATGTGAAATACTGGTTTTTAGTGCGTCAGATCTCTATAATCTCGCGCAACCTATTTTCCCCTCGAACACTTTTTAAGCCGTAGATAAACAGGCTGGGACACTTCACATGAGCGAAAAATACATCGTCACCTGGGACATGTTGCAGATCCATGCACGTAAACTCGCAAGCCGACTGATGCCTTCTGAACAATGGAAAGGCATTATTGCCGTAAGCCGTGGCGGTCTGGTACCGGGTGCGTTACTGGCGCGTGAACTGGGTATTCGTCATGTCGATACCGTTTGTATTTCCAGCTACGATCACGACAACCAGCGCGAGCTTAAAGTGCTGAAACGCGCAGAAGGCGATGGCGAAGGCTTCATCGTTATTGATGATCTGGTGGATACCGGCGGTACTGCGGTTGCGATTCGTGAAATGTATCCAAAAGCGCACTTTGTCACCATCTTCGCTAAACCGGCAGGTCGTCCGCTGGTTGATGATTATGTTGTTGATATCCCACAAGATACCTGGATTGAACAGCCGTGGGATATGGGCGTCGTATTCGTCCCGCCAATCTCCGGTCGCTAATCTTTTCAACGCCTGGCACTGCCGGGCGTTGTTCTTTTTAACTTCAGGCAGGTTACAATAGTTTCCAGTAAGTATTCTGGAGGCTGCATCCATGACACAGGCAAACCTGAGCGAAACCCTGTTCAAACCCCGCTTTAAACATCCTGAAACCTCGACGCTAGTCCGCCGCTTTAATCACGGCGCACAACCGCCTGTGCAGTCGGCCCTTGATGGTAAAACCATCCCCCACTGGTATCGCATGATAAACCGTCTGATGTGGATCTGGCGCGGCATTGACCCACGTGAAATCCTCGACGTTCAGGCGCGTATTGTGATGAGCGATGCTGAACGTACCGACGATGATTTATACGATACGGTGATTGGCTACCGCGGCGGCAACTGGATTTATGAATGGGCCACCCAGGCGATGGTGTGGCAACAAAAAGCTTGTGCGGAAGAAGATCCACAACTCAGTGGTCGTCACTGGCTGCATGCGGCCACGTTGTACAACATTGCCGCCTATCCTCATCTGAAAGGGGATGACCTGGCCGAGCAAGCGCAGGCTTTGTCAAACCGTGCCTATGAAGAGGCCGCCCAACGTCTGCCGGGCACGATGCGGCAGATGGAGTTTACCGTACCAGGCGGTGCGCCCATCACCGGCTTTTTGCATATGCCGAAAGGCGATGGCCCGTTCCCGACGGTATTAATGTGTGGTGGTCTGGATGCGATGCAGACGGATTATTACAGTCTGTATGAACGTTATTTTGCCCCGCGCGGCATTGCGATGCTGACTATTGATATGCCGTCGGTGGGCTTTTCTTCAAAATGGAAGCTCACCCAGGACTCCAGCCTGTTGCATCAGCACGTCTTAAAGGCGCTGCCTAACGTCCCGTGGGTGGATCACACCCGTGTCGCGGCCTTTGGTTTCCGTTTTGGCGCTAACGTTGCTGTGCGTCTGGCATATCTTGAATCGCCGCGTCTGAAAGCGGTTGCTTGTCTTGGTCCGGTAGTTCATACCCTGTTGAGTGATTTTAAGTGCCAGCAACAGGTGCCGGAAATGTATCTTGACGTTCTGGCGAGTCGTTTGGGGATGCATGATGCTTCCGATGAAGCGTTGCGTGTGGAACTGAATCGTTATTCATTAAAAGTGCAAGGATTGCTGGGCCGTCGCTGCCCGACGCCAATGTTATCAGGCTACTGGAAGAACGATCCGTTCAGCCCGGAAGAGGACTCACGCTTAATCACCTCATCATCTGCTGATGGTAAATTGTTAGAGATTCCATTTAATCCGGTGTATCGGAATTTTGACAAAGGTCTTCAGGAAATCACGAGCTGGATCGAAAAACGATTGTGTTAAAAATTTGCTAAATTTTACCAGTTTGGTAAAACAGGTGCATCACAACAGGAGATCGCAATGACGTTACCGAGTGGACACCCGAAAAGCAGATTGATCAAAAAATTTACCGCACTAGGCCCCTATATTCGTGAAGGTAAGTGCGAAGATAATCGATTCTTTTTCGATTGTCTGGCTGTATGCGTCAACGTGAAACCAGCGCCGGAAGTGCGTGAGTTTTGGGGCTGGTGGATGGAACTGGAAGCGCAGGAATCCCGTTTTACTTACAGTTACCAGTTTGGTCTGTTCGATAAAGCAGGCGACTGGAAGAGTGTTCCGGTAAAAGATGCCGAAGTGGTTGAGCGACTGGAACATACCCTGCGTGAGTTTCACGAGAAGCTGCGTGAACTGTTGTCGACGCTGAATCTGAAGCTTGAACCGGCGGATGATTTTCGTGATGAGCCGGTGAAGTTAACCGCGTGAGTGAAAAGTGCCGGATGCGCCGCATCCGGCAATCTCCATTAAAACTGATAGGTCATCCCAACCGCGACAATATCATCATTATTAATATTTAATTTGTTATCGCTGTCCAGTTGGTTGATTTTATAATCAACAAAGGCCGACATATTTTTGTTGAAATAATATGTAGCACCGACATCAATATAATTGACCAGATCCTCATCACCGATGCCCTCAATATCTTTCCCTTTCGATAAGACATAACCCAGCGATGGACGCAGGCCAAAGTCGAATTGGTATTGAGCGACTGCTTCAAAGTTCTGCGTCTTATTGGCAAAACCACCAGAGATTGGCGTCATTTTACGCGTTTCAGAATAGAAAGTTGCCAGGTAAATATTATTGGCATCGTATTTCAGGCCTGTTGCCCATGCTTCTGCACGCTTGCCCGTGCCACGGCTTTGCAGGTTCTGCTCGTTGGTGCGATCGGAGTTGGTATAGGCCCCACTAATGGCAAAATCGCTGCCGCCAAAGTCATATGTCAATGACGTGCCGAAGCCATCACCGTTTTGCTTTTTAACGTCGCGGTTTTCGTTTTTTCCTTGATATTGCAGGGTTAAGTTCAGACCATCGATAACGCCGAAGAAGTCGGTGTTCCGATACGTTGCCAGACTGCTGGCGCGTTTGGTCATAAAGTTGTCTGTCTGCGCGGAGGAATCGCCGCCGAATTCCGGGAACATATCGGTCCATGCTTCCACGTCATACAGCGCCCCCAGGTTACGACCATAGTCGAAAGAACCCAAATCTTTATATTTCAACCCGGCAAAGGCAAGACGCGTTTTTTGCTGAGCAGTATCACTCTCTGCTTTATTTCCGGCAAACTCTGCTTCCCAGCGACCATAACCGGTCAGTTGATCGTTAATTTGTGTTTCGCCTTTAAAACCAAAACGGATATAACTTTGGTCGCCATCTTTACTGTCATTATCGCTCATATAATGCATGGCTTTAACTTTGCCATAGATATCCAGTTTATTACCGTCTTTGTTATATATTTCTGCGGCCTGTACGGATGCCGATGCCACAATGCCCATCACCACTAATGCCAGAGTGCTCTTTTTCATTTTCATTCCTGATTTTAATTAACGCGCGAATATTCAGCGGGAGAGCCCCGTTGAAAACAGGAAAGTTTTTAACCTGAGATTGTTAAAGATATATTACAGATTAATGATATTCTTAAAATGTGGTAATTTATTAAATCTGTAATAAAAGCGTAAACAACTGCCGCTACGCTTGCTGATCCCGCGCAACAAAACGCCATGCTTTGCTTGCAGATGGTTGGCAACCGGCGACAGTCCTGCTAAAACGTTCGTTTGATATCATTTTCCCTAAAATTGAATGGCAGAGAATCATGAGTGACAGCCAGACGCTGGTGGTAAAACTCGGCACCAGTGTGCTAACAGGCGGATCGCGCCGCCTGAACCGTGCCCATATCGTTGAACTTGTTCGCCAGTGCGCGCAGCTACATGCCGCCGGGCATCGGATTGTAATTGTGACGTCGGGGGCGATTGCCGCCGGACGTGAGCACCTGGGTTACCCGGAACTGCCAGCGACTATCGCCTCGAAACAACTTCTGGCGGCGGTAGGGCAGAGTCGACTGATTCAACTGTGGGAACAGCTGTTTTCGATTTATGGCATTCACGTCGGGCAGATGCTGCTAACTCGTGCTGATATGGAAGACCGTGAACGCTTCCTTAACGCGCGGGATACCCTTCGTGCGCTGCTCGATAACAACATTGTCCCGGTAATTAATGAGAACGATGCTGTCGCTACTGCAGAGATTAAAGTCGGCGATAACGATAACCTTTCGGCGCTGGCGGCGATTCTGGCAGGTGCCGATAAACTGTTGTTGCTGACCGATCAAAAAGGTTTGTATACCGCTGACCCGCGTAGCAATCCGCAGGCAGAACTGATTAAAGATGTGTACGGCATTGATGACGCACTGCGCGCGATTGCCGGTGACAGCGTTTCAGGTCTTGGAACCGGCGGCATGAGCACTAAATTGCAGGCCGCTGACGTGGCTTGCCGTGCGGGTATCGACACCATTATTGCCGCGGGCAGTAAGCCGGGTGTCATTGGTGATGTGATGGAAGGTATTTCCGTCGGTACGCTGTTCCATGCCCAGGCGACTCCGCTTGAAAACCGCAAACGTTGGATTTTCGGTGCGCCACCTGCGGGTGAAATCACGGTAGATGAAGGGGCAACCGCCGCCATTCTTGAACGCGGCAGCTCCCTGTTGCCGAAAGGCATTAAAAGCGTAACCGGCAACTTCTCGCGTGGTGAAGTCATTCGCATTTGCAACCTCGAAGGTCGCGATATCGCCCACGGCGTCAGTCGTTACAACAGCGATGCATTACGCCGTATTGCCGGACACCACTCGCAAGAAATTGATGCAATACTGGGATATGAATACGGCCCGGTTGCCGTTCACCGTGATGATATGATTACCCGTTAAGGAGCAGCCGATGCTGGAACAAATGGGCATTGCCGCGAAGCAAGCCTCGTATAATTTAGCGCAACTCTCCAGTCGCGAAAAAAATCGCGTGCTGGAAAAAATCGCCGATGAACTGGAAGCACAAAGCGAAAGCATCCTCAATGCTAACGCCCAGGATGTTGCTGACGCGCGTGCCAATGGCCTTAGCGAAGCGATGCTTGACCGCCTGGCACTGACGCCCGCACGGCTGAAAAGCATTGCCGATGATGTGCGCCAGGTGTGTAACCTCGCCGATCCGGTGGGGCAGGTGATTGATGGTGGCGTGCTGGACAGTGGCCTGCGCCTGGAACGCCGTCGCGTGCCGCTGGGGGTGATTGGCGTGATTTATGAAGCGCGCCCGAACGTGACGGTTGATGTCGCTTCGCTGTGCCTGAAAACCGGTAATGCAGTGATTCTGCGTGGCGGCAAAGAAACCTGTCGCACTAACGCTGCAACGGTGGCGGTGATTCAGGACGCCCTGAAATCCTGCGGTTTACCGGCGGGTGCCGTGCAGGCGATTGATAATCCTGACCGTGCGCTGGTCAGTGAACTGCTGCGTATGGATAAATACATCGACATGCTGATCCCACGCGGCGGGGCTGGGTTGCATAAACTGTGCCGCGAGCAGTCGACGATTCCGGTAATCACAGGTGGTATAGGCGTATGCCATATTTACGTTGATGAAAGTGCAGAGATCGCTGAAGCATTGAAAGTGATTGTCAACGCGAAAACTCAGCGCCCGAGCACGTGTAATACGGTAGAAACGTTGCTGGTAAATAAAAACATCGCAGATAGCTTCCTGCCCGCATTAAGCAAGCAAATGGCGGAAAGCGGCGTGACATTACACGCTGACGCAACTGCGCTGGCGCAGTTGCAGGCAGGCCCCGCGAAGGTGGTGGCTGTTAAAGCCGAAGAGTATGACGATGAGTTCCTGTCATTAGACTTGAACGTCAAAATCGTCAGCGATCTTGACGATGCCATCGCCCATATTCGTGAACACGGTACGCAACACTCCGATGCGATCCTGACCCGCGATATGCGTAATGCCCAGCGTTTTGTCAACGAAGTGGATTCCTCCGCTGTTTACGTTAACGCCTCTACGCGGTTTACCGACGGCGGCCAGTTTGGTCTGGGTGCGGAAGTTGCGGTAAGCACACAAAAACTCCACGCGCGCGGCCCAATGGGGCTGGAAGCTCTGACCACCTACAAGTGGATCGGCATTGGTGATTACACCATTCGTGCATAAATAAAACCGGGTGATGCAAAAGTAGCCATTTGATTCACAAGGCCATTGACGCATCGCCCGGTTAGTTTTAACCTTGTCCACCGTGATTCACGCTCGTGAACATGTCCTTTCAGGGCCGATATAGCTCAGTTGGTAGAGCAGCGCATTCGTAATGCGAAGGTCGTAGGTTCGACTCCTATTATCGGCACCATTTAAATCAATAAGTTACCTCACATTCAATTACACCACGTTTTCCTCCTGTGCCGTATTTGTGCCATTGTAACCCTGGCAATTTCTCAAAATACTGTTCTGACATCAGGCAGTGCAGGTGCAGACATTTAAGCCAATTGCTGCCGCCATTCCTTGACGTGGTCAATCAGGGCGCGGAGCTTTGGTGCAATATTGCGACGCTGTGGGAAATACAGATAGAAGCCCGGAAATTGTGGAAGAAAGTCATCAAGCAGCGATACAAGCTTACCGCTTTCAATATATGGCCTGAACGTTTCCTGAGTGGCAATTGTTATTCCTCCGCCGGCAAGAGCCAGCCTCAACATCAGACGCAGATCATTCGTCGTAATCTGCGGTTCAATCGCAAGGTCGAAAGCTCTACCGTTTTCTTCAAATGGCCAGCGATAAGGCGCAACCTCCGGGGACTGACGCCAGCCGATACACTTATGATTCACAAGTTCGCGCGGATGAACAGGTGTGCTGTTGGCTGCGAGATAGGAGGGAGAGGCAACGACCATCTCACGCTGCTTACCGGTAAGGGGAACAGCAATCATGTCTTTTTCAATGACCTCTCCGAGCCTTACGCCAGCATCGTAACCTGCGGCAACGATATCGAATTCCTCATCCGTGACAACAATATCAAGCGTAACGGCTGGATTGGCAGCTGCAAACGAAGCGATTAGCGGACCTGAAAGAAATTCTTCTGCTATCGACGTCACCGCGATTCTGAGATGTCCACGTGGTACATGGTCAGAGACCATCTCTTCGAACGCTGCCTCAATACCGGATAAAGGTAATGACAACGATTTATGCAGCCGTTCTCCCGCTTCCGTCAAATTAACTGAGCGCGTGGTCCGCATTACAAGCATTGTCCCGAATGCATCTTCAAGACGTCTTATTCCCTGACTGACCGCTGAACGGGTAACGCCCAGTCGTGCGGCGGCTTTACTGAAATTACTCTCTTCTGCTACCGCGATAAAAATGGGTAAAAGATTAAGATCGATTTTCATTGTTTAATGCCGCTAACCATTGAGTACATTGAAAGCAGGATACTGGAACCAATCATAAAGTTCTATTCTCTCTCCGAACACATTTGAAGGAGAACGTAATGGATAAGGTCATATTAATCACCGGCGCATCAAGTGGTATTGGGGAAGGTATTGCCAGAGAGCTGGGAACGGCAGGTGCAAAGGTTTTACTGGGAGCACGCAGACTTGAGCGTATCGAAGCCATTGCAAAAGAAATCTGCCGCGCAGGAGGAATTGCTAAAGCGCGGGAGTTGGATGTCACAGACCGACAGTCCATGGCAGATTTCGTGCAAGCAGCGCTGGATAGCTGGGGGCGAGTTGATGTTCTTATCAATAATGCGGGCGTTATGCCGCTTTCACCGCTTGCAGCAGGAAAACAAAATGAATGGGAGCTCACTATTGACGTGAATATCAAAGGCGTACTTTGGGGAATTGGCGCTGTACTTCCGGTGATGGAAGCACAGGGTTCCGGTCAGATAATCAATCTTGGTTCTATTGGTGCCCTTTCTGTTGTGCCCACAGGCGCAGTCTATTGCGCATCAAAATTTGCAGTACGGGCTATTTCTGATGGCTTACGGCAGGAAAGCTCGAAAATCCGTGTGACCTGCGTAAATCCTGGGGTTGTAGAAAGTGAACTGGCTTCAACCATTACCCATGTGGAAACCATGAAGTCAATGAACGCCTACCGTTCTGTTGCACTTCAACCCGCGGATATTGCCCGTGCTGTAAGGCATATTATTGAATCTCCCGAAAGCGTTGATACAACCGAAATTACCATCAGACCTACTGCATCTGCAAACTGAAGAATAACTTTTATATTCACGTTTTATTAAATAGGTCGGGAGGAAAATTGATATCCACCTGTTTTGCATAGCAAGATGCATTATGTATTGCTCACCCCGAAGGAGATGAAGGTTTAATTACAGAAGGAGTGTTTTCTCTTGGAGTAAATATGACTCATGTTTAATACCTATGTATATAAAACTCACCCTCTCAATTGTCAGGAGAATTAACGTGAATACTATCTGTTCTTTAATTGTTGTGGTTACACTGTCTTTATTATCATTCAGTAGCGTCGCCAAAAAGATTACTGCCGTCGGTTCAACCATTAACAGCACTGAAAAAGAAATTTCTTTACAGGCAGAAAAACAAGGGAAATCATATAAAATTCTGGGCGCGTTTTTTAAGAACAGAGTTTATATGATAGCAAAGTTAACACCAGTCAGTAAAAATGATGCTTCATAAGGTTCATGGTATAATTTGTAAGACATGATCAAGAAGCACGTCTATTGACTCAAAATTGTCATTTGTCAGGCAATGGAATACCTGACAAATGACGCTATCCCAATCTATTGTACCAGTCGTTCTGCTAATTCTACCGATACTTCGGTCTGGAGTGGTAGAGTAATATTGGACACAGTTTTATTTTCTCTCTTTTTCGAGGGATGTATATGATCAGGAAGAATACATCCCTAAGCGGTTAATGCTGGCGTAATCAATAGACCAGCATTAATCACAGATGATTACCAATCAGACAGAAATGGTTAAATCGTCGAATTCATATTTAATACGTTTTCTTACGCCGCTGAACAACTTGAAAAGCAGGAAAAGGATGCATATTTTAAATATCAGTGAAGTGAACGGTTTATGGCCGTTATTAATAGAAATGGAGGAATAAATAGGCGTATTCTACTATTGCAACAAAAACAACGATATTGATCGGTTTTCATAATGAAGTAACCTGACAGATATAAAAATGTTGATTGAGGCTAAATTCCCGGATGAAGGTTGTCGAGGGAGCCAGGTACTTTTTTCTTATGGGTGATCTCCATTGCTGGATAGTCCCCTTGTACAGATAAGTCCGCTCTTTCTCGCTCAAAGCGGCCCCTGGAATTGAACGCAGAGTGACTACCTGACACAATATTGCACAGTGAAGAGTCGGTCGTTGTTAACGTTCAGATTTTCAATGTATCAATGACCATCCGCAGAGCGGGGGAGACGTTGCGATGAGGGTAATAGAGAAACAATCCCTCCATTCGCAGGCTGTAACGCTGCAACACTCTGATAAGCTTACCGTGTTCTAAATCATCCGCAACCAGTTCAACAGGAACATAGGCCAATCCGAGGCCCAGCCGTGCGGCTTCTGCTTCCATATAGCTGTCGGATAGGGCCCATTGCCCTTCAGGGCGATGAGTGATTTTTTTATCATCCTGATTGAGTTCCCACTGGTATACGCTGCCGTCGGCAAACTGATAGGCGATACAGGGATGCGCCTTTAAATCCGCCGGGGTTTGCGGAAAACCATAGCGACGAAAATGTTCCGGAGTCCCCACAATTGCCATCTCCATATCGGGCGTGATGCGTACCGCGACCATACCCTGGCCGACTTCAGGCCCCAGGCGGACACCAGCATCGAATCTTTCCTCGATGATATCGACGAACCGGCTCTCATTTATCAGTTCAAGCCGGATATCAGGATATCGCTGTTTAAATACCGCCAGCTTTGGCAGCAGGCATTTATCAATCGCGTGCTGGCTGGCATTGATACGCACCGTGCCGGAGGGCGTCTCTCGATAGTGCGCCAGTGTGGCAAGCCCAAGATCTAACATTTCAAATCCAGATGCCGTCTTCTGGTAGAGCTGCTCGCCTGCTTGCGTCAGCGACAGTTTACGCGTGGTGCGCACCAGCAGCTGGACGCCGAGCCTTTCTTCAAGCTCGCGAACAGAACGGCTGACTCCTGACTGAGCAAGACCCAGCCGCTGAGCCGCTGCGGTAAAGCTGCCTTCCCGCACCACCTGCATAAACAGGTACAGCTCGTTGTAGTTCTCCCTTTTCGCCATTGAAACATCCCCCCTTCATGCCGGCAATCTCCGCATTAATTTATAACAATATGGTATTAATCTTAGCATTAATCGCCCCCTAATCAGCACTAATTCTGCTCACTATAATGACCCCATCAAAGTAAAGCACCGCAGTGTTGTCCGTCGGAAACCTGTATCTCTCTGTTGTTTTTTATGGGGATTTTTATGAAAGCCTTCACCCGAACGCTAAAAATCGCGATGCCGACCATGCTGCTTTTCGCATCATTAAGTGGAGTCACGACAATGAGTTATGCTGATTCAACCAATCCTAATGCCCCTGTGTCCATGACAGATAAATGGGATAAAACGTTCGCCGAGAGCCAGAAAGTCGATCACCGTAAAGTCTCGTTCCCGAACCGATATGGCATCACCTTAGTGGGCGATCTTTACCTGCCTAAAGACCGTGGCGATCGCAAGCTGGCGGCGATTGCGGTCAGTGGGCCATTTGGCGCGGTGAAAGAGCAATCCAGCGGCCTGTATGCGCAGACGCTGGCGGAACGAGGGTTTGTTACCCTGGCGTTCGATCCTTCTTACACCGGGGAAAGCGGCGGCTATCCGCGAAACGTCGCTTCACCGGATATCAACACTGAAGATTTCAGCGCGGCGGTGGATTTCTTAGGGCTGCAAAAAG
Organism: Escherichia sp. MOD1-EC6300; assembly: GCF_002965045.1. Lineage (NCBI taxonomy): Bacteria > Pseudomonadati > Pseudomonadota > Gammaproteobacteria > Enterobacterales > Enterobacteriaceae > Escherichia > Escherichia sp. MOD1-EC6300. The sequence continues at coordinate 27,610 of NZ_PTRH01000018.1, forward strand.
AGGTAGATCGCAACCGTATCGGGCTGCTCGGTATTTGTGGCTGGGGCGGCATGGCGCTGAACGACGCGGCGATGGATACCCGCGTTAAAGCGGTAGCTACCAGCGTGATGTATGACATGAGCCGGGCGATGGGCCATGGTGTGGGGGATGGCAAAGACCGTTATTCTACCGCCGACCGTCGTGCTGTTCTGCAATATCTGAATGAACAGCGCTGGAAGGATGCGCAGAGCGGAACGTTCGCTCACGGTGGTCATGATATTAATGTCGACAGCAACGGCAAGGTCAGTGCGGGCGAGCGTATTCTGCCAGAAACGCTGCCGGCAAATCCTCATCCGGTACTGAAAGAGTTCTTTGACTACTATCGCATGCCGCGCGGCTTCCACGAACGTTCCGTTAACTCTACCGGGGCGTGGACGGCAACGATGCCGCTGTCATTTATGAATATGCCGCTGTTGAGCTACGCCAGTGAAATCACCATTCCGACGCTGATTGTGACCGGTGAGAAAGCGCATTCACGCTATTTTGCTGAAGATGCTTACAAGGCGGTTGGCAGTAAAGACAAAGAGCTGGTGGTGGTACCAGGGGCAAATCACGTGGACCTGTACGATAACGTGGCCGGAAAAATACCTTTCGCGAAGTTCGAACAATTTTTCCAGACCAAACTGAAATAAAACCTCTCCTGAATTGATGCAAAGCCACCGGTCTATGGCCGGTGGCTTTTATCCTGATCTTTGTGAAATTTCACTATGTCGACACTAAGCCAAACACCATCACCTCATCATCAGCACGCATACTGGGGCGGTATTTTTGCCATGACCCTGTGCGTGTTTGTGCTGATTGCTTCTGAATTTATGCCCGTCAGCCTGCTCACGCCGATTACCCGCGATTTAGGCGTGACGGAGGGGCTGGCAGGGCAGGGGATTGCTATCTCCGGCGCGCTGGCGGTTCTGACCAGCCTGACGCTTTCAACGCTAGCTGGAAAGATGAATCGTAAGTTCCTGCTGCTGGGGATGACGGTTCTGATGGCCGTCTCGGGGCTTATTATTGCGCTGGCTTCCAGTTATCTGATGTATATGGTCGGTCGTGCGATGATTGGTGTGGCTATTGGCGGATTCTGGTCGATGTCTGCGGCAACGGCGATTCGTCTGGTGCCGCAGCAACAGGTCACGCGTGCGCTGGCGATTTTCAATGCCGGTAATGCGCTGGCGACGGTCGTGGCCGCGCCGCTGGGAAGCTATCTGGGGGCTACGGTCGGATGGCGAGGCGCTTTCTTGTGCCTGGTGCCCATGGCGGTTGTCGCCTTTATCTGGCAGTGCATCAGCCTGCCCAGTATGGATGCGAATAAAAGCCACACGTCATTTGGCACGGTATTCCGCTTATTTAGCCGCCGCATGGTTGTGGTCGGCATGATAGCTTGTGGCCTGTTTTTCATGGGGCAGTTTGCGCTATTCACCTATGTGCGCCCGTTTCTGGAGTCGGTGACACGGGTTAATTCCTCAGGCTTGTCGTTGATTTTGCTGATTATCGGCGTGGCCGGTTTTATTGGCACGCTGGTTGTTTCGGCATTTCTCAACAGAAAATTCTACCCCACGCTGATGGCCATACCCGGACTTATGGCCGTCATTGCTATCGGTCTGATGCTTATCGGGCATCACGTCTGGACGGTCTCGCTGCTGTTAGGACTCTGGGGCATGCTGGCCACCGCCGCGCCAACCGGATGGTGGACATGGATTGCGCGTACGTTGCCTGACAACGCCGAAGCCGGAGGCGGGCTCATGGTCGCGGTGATTCAGCTCGCCATCGCCCTTGGATCAACGGCAGGAGGCATTGTGTTTGACCGCCTTGGCTGGCAGAGCACGTTTGCTATGAGTAGCGTGCTGCTCCTTTGCGCTGGCGTACTGACCTTTGTTACCGCACGCCAGAAGGCCGGTGCGCTTTAGTCCGGCGAGGGCGCGCGTTGCTGAATAAGTTACACAAGGCGATGAGCGCCCACTATGGGTTGGGCGCTCTTTTAAACGATTTAGGTGATTTTCTAAAACGGCTACTGCAGATTTTTCTCTTAATTTATGGTATTTCCCCCGGAGGCGAGAAAGCGCTCTCCACGCCCGGCCGCAAGGATCACGACGACGGGGGCAGGCATGAATCCTCCTCCTGATGGAGACGTACAGAAGCGACTTCTGCCAGCACGGAGAGTGCCAGAGTATGCGCATCCCGGGCTTTGGGGAATATCCCGATGGGTGCCCGGATTTGCGCTGTCTCCTCCCTGGACCATCCTAGCTCGTGGAGCTTTTGCAGACGTAACGTGTGGGTTCGATAGCTGCCCAATGCGCCGAGATAAAAGGGTTTTGCCTCTCGCGCGGCCTGCAACACTGGCAGCTCCCGGTTGAGATCATGGCACAGCAAAATGACCGCCGTATCGGTATCGATCTGAGCGCTGGCTGAGGCCGGAAAAATATCGAAGATATGGCTGTCATAGCCTGTGGCTGCTGCAAGACTCGCGGTTGCCTGCGCCTCAAGAGAACGTCCGTAAATCATCAGCCTGACGCATGGCCTGAACCCCACCTCAAAGCCATTGAGATTCCAGCCCGTTCGGGTTTGCGTGGGCAGGCACACCAGCGATTGAGCTTGCGGATCGTAGCGCAGACCCGCCGGTTTTCTCTGTTCCAGGCGGTTCAGCACGGCGAGCAGAGGCTGTGCCGAGCGTAGTTTATGGAGCGTCAGCGTGATCCCACCGCCGCAGGGCAGAACGATGTCAAACCACGGCGAACCTTCGCCATAGCGAATTTCGCGATCGCAGCCTGAGCCCATCACCTCCAGCGCTTCAAAAGCGGCAGCGGCCTCCACGCAGCCGCCAGAGACAAAACCGCAGTAACGACCATCTTCGCGCACCACCATCTGTGCTCCGAGCGGGCGCGCCGCGCCGCCGCGTATCTTCACCAGCGTCACCAGCACCGCTCCTTTACCGGACATTAGCGCCTCTACGGCGAAGCGCAGAATGGTCCGGTGGTCATCGGTGAGAAACGCCTGCTCTGGCTTATGCCAGTGCTCGTCTTTGTCAAAAAGCGAGTATGACATTGTTCCTCCTTAAACCACATCCGGCAGTTTATCGAGCAGCTTATCCAGAGTGATGGGATAATCCCGTACCCGAATACCGGTGGCGTTATACACCGCGTTGGCGATAGCCGCGCTCACGCCGCACAGGCCCAGCTCACCGACACCTTTGGCCTTCATCGGGGAGGAGATGGGGTCGGTATCATCCAGGAAAATCACCTCCTGTTTTGGGATATCCGCATGAACCGGCACCTCATACCCCGCCATATCGTGATTAACGAAGTAGCCCAAACGGTCATCTACCGCCAGCTCCTCCATCAGTGCCGCGCCCATGCCCATAGTCATCGCGCCAATGACCTGGCTGCGTGCAGTTTTCGGATTCAGAATGCGCCCCGCTGCGCACACGGCGAGCATACGCCGGACCCGAACTTCTCCCGTCGCGCTATGCACGCCGACCTCCACAAAATGCCCGGCAAAGGTCGATTGCTGGTACTCCTTGCTGAGAGTGCCGAACTCAATGCTCTCTTCCGCTGTCAGTCTGCCGCCTGCGGTGGCCTCATGTAGCGTGGCGCTTCGGGTACCGTTGGTAATCTTGCCGTCGGCAAACTGCGACTGCTCAGGATCAAACCCGACCGCCGAGGCAATCATTTCGCGAAGTTTCACACAGGCGGCGTAAACGCCGGAGGTGGAGGTATTCGCGCCCCATTGTCCACCAGAACCCGCAGAAACCGGGAAACTGGAATCGCCGAGGTGAACCGCAACCTGCTCCAGCGGTACGCCAAGCATTTCCGCTGCCGTCTGGGCCAGAATGGTGTAGCTGCCGGTGCCAATGTCGGTCATGTCCGTTTCTACGGTAACGGTGCCATTTTGTTCGAGGTGAACCCGAGCACCCGATTTTTCCAGCAGATTATTGCGAAAGCCCGCCGCAACACCGTGGCCGACTAGCCACTCCCCGTCGCGCACCTGTCCGGGTGTAGCGTTGCGCTGCTTCCAGCCAAATTTATCCGCTCCGGTGCGCAAGCACTCGATAAGCTGACGGCGAGAGAAGCGGCGCGTCGGGTCGGCGGGGTCAACCTGAGTGTCATTCAGGATGCGAAACTCGACGGGATCGATGCCCGCTTTTTCCGCCAGTTCGTCGATCGCGATTTCGAGCGCCATCAGACCGGGGGCTTCGCCGGGCGCACGCATGGCGTTCCCTTCCGGCAAATCAAGCGCGGCGAGCCGCAGGCCGGTATGACGGTTTGCCCCTGCGTAGAGTAATTCGCTTTGCTGTACCGCCGTTTCCGGCGTGCCGCCGGGCAGGTTTCCGGACCAGCTTTCATGTGAGATAGCGGTGATTTTCCCGCTCTGGTCGGCACCGATACGCAGGTGCTGAAGGGTGGCGGGGCGGTGCGTGGTGTTATTGGGAATAGTGGGGCGGGGGAGCATCACTTTAACCGGACGTTTCACCGCACGGGCGGCGAGGGCCGCCAGCAGCGCATCGCTTCTCAGGAATAGCTTGCCGCCAAACCCTCCGCCGATATACGGGGAGATAATACGCACATTCTCCACGGGCACTTTCAGCGTTTTTGCCAGATCGGTGCGGCACCAGTCAATCATCTGATTTGAGGTCCAGAGGGTAAGCTTATTTCCATCCCAGACGGCCATCGAGGCATGCGGCTCCATCGCCATATGGCTCTGGTCCGGGGTCGTGTATGTAGCATCAATTTTCACTGCAGCGGAGGTGAAAGCCCCGTCAAAGTCACCAACGTTTTTATCGGGCGTGTCTTCCGGCGGCTGACTGACGGCCTGTTTCTCGTCCGCCAGGGAGTAAGCTCCTTTATTACGGCGATAGTGCGCCTGCACCAGCGAGGCCGCCGCTCGCGCCTGTTCGAAGGTCTCGGCCACTACCAGCGCAATGGCCTGATGATAGTGCTCAATAGTGGGGCCGCCTAACAGCCTGGCGGTGTTTTTGTCGCCTTTGCCGAGTGCCCCAGCGTTACTGGCGGTAATGACAGCCAGTACGCCCGGCGCTTTTTGCGCGGCGTCCGTATCTAGGGCGGTGAGGCGTCCTTTGGCAATGGCGGAACCGACGATATAGCCATAGGCGGCGTTGGGGGCTTCTTCATGCCATTCGTAGGCGTAGCGTGCCGTGCCGGTAGTTTTCAGCGGTCCGTCGATGCGGTCATGGGGACGACCGACAACCTTCAGCTGATCGATCGGGTTTTCCCCTGCGGGTTTATCAAATTTCATGCCTGTGCCCTCGCTTCAGCCAGTACGGAGGCAAGCGTTCGCTTCGCCAACAGGAGTTTAAAGGTATTTTCAGCGGTGGGATGGGCGCTGGCGAACAGCGCGTCATACACGGCCTGCGCCCCCTGGGATAGCTGAGCATCCGCAGCCTCAATGCGCCAGGGCTTATGTGCTACTCCGCCCAGCGCGACGCGCCCGCTGCCGTCAGGCTGAATAATCGCCGCGACCGATACCAGGGCAAAGGCGTAGGAGGCGCGATCGCGCACCTTGCGGTAGATATGTTTTCCGCCGAGCGGCGGAGGTAACGTCACCGCAACGATAAGCTCACCGGGAAGCAGGGCGGTTTCAATGTGCGGCGTTTTCCCCGGTGGGTGATAAAAATCAGCCAGTGTGATACTGCGAGTTTTTCCCTCCGGCGTGATGGTTTCCACCACCGCATCCAGCAACCGCATTGCGACCGCCATATCGCTCGGATGGGTGGCAATGCAGGCTTCGCTTACGCCTACCACCGCGTGCTGACGGCTAAAGCCTTCAAGTGCCGCGCAGCCGCTCCCGGGCAGGCGCTTATTGCAGGGCTGATTGGTGTCGTAAAAATAGGGGCAGCGCGTGCGCTGGAGCAGATTACCTGCGGTGGTTGCCTGATTACGTAACTGACCAGACGCGCCAGCGAGCAGAGCGCGGGAGAGTACCGCGTAATCACGACGCACGCGCTCGTGAGCCGCCAGGTCGGTGTTCCGTACCAGTGCGCCGATGCGCAGCCCACCCGCGTCGGTCACTTCAATCTTATCGAGCCCGAGCCCGTTCACATCGATAAGGTGGGTTGGCGTTTCAATTTCCAGCTTCATCAGGTCCAGCAGATTGGTCCCGCCAGCGATAAATTTTGCGCCGGGTACGCGCTGAGCGCTAAGTGCCGCCTCGGCAGGGGTGTTCACACGTTCATAGGTAAACGCCTTCATGATTTTATCTCCCCCGCAGCGTCTTCAATGGCGGCAAGGATGTTAGCGTATGCACCACAGCGACAGATGTTGCCGCTCATACGTTCACGGATCTCATCGGCAGTTCTTTCTGGAGGGGAAACCAAATCGACCGTGACGTGACTGGGAATGCCGTCCTGAATCTCTTTTAGCACCGCTACTGATGAGCAAATTTGCCCGGAGGTGCAGTAGCCGCACTGGAAGCCATCATGCTTGATAAAGGCCGCCTGCATGGGGTGAAGATTCTCTGGTGAACCCAGGCCTTCAATGGTGGTGATCTCGGCCCCCTGATGCATGACTGCCAGCGTCAGGCAGGCATTAAGCCTGCGACCATTGACCAGTACGGTACAGGCTCCGCACTGTCCGTGATCGCAACCTTTCTTGGTACCGATCAGATGCAGATTTTCACGCAAAGCGTCCAGTAGCGTGGTTCGGGTATCCACCTCAAGCTGCTCGGTTTTGCCGTTCACCTTAAGTGTCAGGGGCATTATCTCTGGCGCGGGTGTAGCTGCCGGAACGCTTGCCGCAAGCGTAGAATGAGGATAAACCACGGCGGTCGCCGCCGTTGCGGCGCTCACTTTAATCAGATCGCGGCGGGTCAAACTAAAATCGTGCGGCTCGTGCTTCCCAACCCGATTATCTTCGGGGTATTCGCCTTGGTTGCTCATACCAGGCCTCCGGTATTCTAAAGGGGAAAATAAGAGTGCGTTGCGAGAGTGTTGATGCTTTTTTAAACGTTAAGCATAGTCGGTGAGAGCAGGAGGATTATTCTTAAAACGCGAATGCAGCTATGAGCCCGGCTAATTAATTCATATTCGCCGATGACGGGAGCTAGTTTATTGCTTTAGTTGTGCGATGCAAAAACCGATAAGGAAACCTGTGATTGTCAGCTCTGCATCACCCTGCAAGTCGTTGTCACTTCTAACATAAAAATAGGGAGAAATGATGGTGCTTATATTAATTGGCGATTAGTCACCATTGCATTATACAAAACAATACAGTTCTTTACATTTATCTTGTTTTATGAATACTCCTGAAGAGGTGTACAACATAATGAAACAAACAGGGTAAATATGAATATATTTGAACAAACTCCACCGAACCGCAGACGTTATGGTCTTGCTGCATTCATTGGGCTAATTGCTGGCGTTGTTTCCGCATTTGTGAAGTGGGGGGCTGAAGTTCCATTGCCGCCACGTAGCCCGGTGGATATGTTTAATGCAGCGTGTGGCCCGGAATCATTAATCAGGGCTGCTGGGCAAATTGATTGCTCCCGTAATTTTCTCAATCCTCCGTATATTTTTCTTCGAGACTGGCTGGGACTGACAGATCCAAATTCGGCTGTTTATACCTTTGCCGGGCATGTCTTTAACTGGGTTGGTGTTACGCACATTATCTTTTCGATAGTGTTTGCTGTCGGTTATTGTGTGGTCGCTGAAGTATTTCCAAAAATTAAACTCTGGCAGGGCTTACTGGCAGGTGCTTTAGCCCAACTTTTTGTTCATATGATTTCATTCCCTCTCATGGGACTGACGCCACCTCTGTTTGATCTCCCGTGGTATGAGAATGTTTCTGAAATTTTTGGACATTTAGTCTGGTTCTGGTCCATTGAAATTATTCGCAGAGATTTACGAAACAGAATTACTCATGAGCCAGACCCTGAGATCCCTTTAGGCTCAAACAGATAATGCATTGAATGATAAAAATGGCGCAAATACAGCGCCATTTTTATAGGTTAAAAACATTGTTTTTAACTTTCTGATGCAGATAGCCAGTGAGTACATCGCGCTACTTCAGGATGCTGTAGATCCGGAGAACCCTATAGAGGAAGAGGCATTGTTGCTGGCAGATGGAAGAAGTTTCGGGTTTTGTTATCCCTGAAAAACGAAGCCCCGCGATTATAGCTGGCGGGGCAGTGCAATTAATTATTGCATCTTTATAACGGTGTCAGCCCGTATTTAGCTCTTGCACGATTGCAAGCCTCATTGACTTCTCCGTTCTCACCAGACATGGCGAATTCTCTGCACGTGGACGATCGATTTTTATATATCGTGCAGCAGGCATTTTTGCCCGGTGTTCCTGCAAGGGCAATACATCTGGGGTTTTTCTGATTGGTACCGCTCATGCATCGGTGAAAAGGGGATATTTGTTCAGTGAGCCTGGCGGGAATGGTACCGCCAGCATCGTCGGCTTCGGCCCAGTAAAAAGAGACGCGGAAAAATGCACAACAGGCACCACACGTCATGCATGGATTCAGATTGCTCATAATTCACCAGTACAGCTATAAATCGTAAAGAGAACAGCGGTACATCGTATGTAAGAACGTACCGCGGTTGGCTGGGGAACTTTCGATAGTGTGAGTATTGAATGATTTCCAGCCGTTACCGATTTTACGTACTAATTCGTGAAGAAACCACTCGTTAGCAGGCTGCCTGGCACTTTTCCGTGTCTCCTGAACACTATGGTGTACATATGAGAAAGCCCATCATTACAGGTGACATTGACGATCGCTTCCACATCATTTAAACGATTATTTGAGTCTCTGAGGTGGAATTCTTCCCTCGTCCGATGGATAAGTCTTAGTCCGCCGAAGGGGGCTTAGCAGGACAGGAATCGCTAATCTTAATGAATTTGTCGTTATAGACCAGATAATGATTCCCCGGCTGACGTAACTCAGGCTGATGAACTACGTCTCCCGGACGTAGATACCAGGCGTCGCCTTCCTCTTCGGTCGAATCACATCCTGGTTTAATCAGTAGCTTAAACCACGTGTTGCCGGTGTTACTTACCGTTCCTGTCACCTGGTCGAAGGACCATTTAAACTGAACCTGACGAGGTCGTACTACCAGAATGGTATCCATCACCACCACCGGCTCAGTGCTGACCTCGCCGCCGGTTGGGCTGCGTCTTGTCTGGTTGCGAGTGGGGACCTCGCGAAATGAGACCCGGTAGTAGCGCTCGCGGTTATCCTGGGGGCCATGATAGTAAAATTTAAAATACTCACTCTCACCAGCCTGCAACGCCAGCTGGCGGGGAGCGAAAAGCAGTTCACCATCCACCGGTCGAGTGCGCAATTCACTGCTGCCTGGGCTATCGATGGCACTGATGGCAATACGGTATATCCGCGCGCTTTTGTTGTTATTCACTACACGTTTGCTGACAAAGTCAGTCTCGGACGGCAGTGAAAAAGTCAGATTGCCGACCGAAATCGCCTGTGTCAAAGGTGTCGCCAGCATACAGACCACTGTCAGCAGGGCCTTAGTTAATGTTACGCCATGTCGCCTGAACATGAATCTCTCCTGAAGCGCTAACTTCGCCAAACCAGCCGTTATCATCTATCGTACGCAGCGAAATGGCGTTATCCATTGGAATCGAAAATTTGACAGTGGTCTTATCCATCTGCCCCACTTCGCCAGAGATATCAGTCCACGGTGTGGTTAGCCACAGCGCATCGGTCATATCCCGCCAGCTATCATCGCACCCGGCATCGTAGGTTTTTGTAGCTCCGTTGCGGGTAATAAAGGAAAGCGTCGCCGGGAACGGTACTTTCGCCTTACCGTCATCGGAGCTGAAGACACAATAGGAGCGTCCGCCAATCACCTGCGCGGGTCCGGTCACCTTGATCAGCACTTCGTCGGCAGCTGTTTTACCGCTGGTGGTTACGATATAGCCGAAATCGAGTGCCGACTCGCCGCTGCCAACATATCCCTCCCGCGACGGTGTCTGAGTATATTCATCGGAGATAATACTGATGCTGAAATCACGGGGTTTGATAATCAGCGTGTTGGAGGTAGAAAATTCATACCAGCCAGACTCCGGTGATGTGGTGTTCTGAAAGCGAAAGTTGAATAGATCTTTGGTGTTGATATCGCTGATCCCCAGGTTCACCATCTGCTTAAAGAAGTTGCTCGAGAAGAAAACATAGATCGAGTCTGCGCTCTTCATCTCGTTGAAGGTGTAGTAATAAGCGGTATTGCTCACCGGTTTCCATGAACTACCATTCAGACTGAACTGCATATCGTACGCCCCGACGGCCGAGGCTAACGACGAGTTGGCGATCGCCGGGAATATATGGATTGAGGTGTTGCTGAGCCCGTTTGTTTGCAGGGTATAGTTAACCATCTTACAACTTAATCCTGAACGGCTGCCGATGGTTTGCGTCCGGCAGTCGGCGTTCCCTTCGCCCAGAGTCGGTACTCCGTCGCTGTTGATAAATACCTCCGCCAGCGAGTGGGTATTTATCAACCGCAAATTTGCTGCTTTCGTATGGGTGACGTTGCGAACATACCAGTTGCCGGAGGCCTGATCCTTACAGCGCGCGCCGCTGCTGGCGTCATAGTTCACTGAGGTTTGGCAGGCATTGATGGTCATCGTAAAGCTGCTGCCAACGGGCATTTGTTGCAGATACTGGTAAAACGCGTCTGACAACATGCCGTGCATCCACTTCGAGCCGCCGCTGGTCACCGTCGCGCCATAAAATCCACTGGCGTCGGTGGTTTGCGGCAGGATAAGACTGGTGGTCATATTACACCCTGCGTACCAGTTGATGCAGCGCAAGCCAGTTAAAGGAGATGAAACCGGCGAATTTTCCAGCCACATATCAAACTTCCAGTTGGTATAAAGGCCGGTGTTGTAACCGTTATCAATGTAGCCGAGGCTTTGTTGATAGATGGTTCCTGAGCCAGTGTATTTTAAACCGGTCCAGCGGTTGGCACCGGTCAGGCGCGGATCCAGCGCCCCGCCAGGCGTGACGAAAAAGTTGTCGTCTGAGTTGTTTTCGACAAACACAAACTCGCGTGCCGGTGCATCCGTCCAGATTGTTTTGCTCACTGCAGCTCTGAGCGCGGTTGCTGGCCAGAATAGCGCAAAGATTATCATCGCTATCAGTAGGTTAACTCTCATTCTCTTCTCCTGTCTGCGTCACCGCCGCCCACGATGAGAGGCCGCTGCAGACCACATCACCGACCCAGACGGCACCGCGCGCCTGGTCGAGTTCCAGTGCCACTTCGCAGGTTTTATTGCCACTGTAGCGAAAATCGATAGTGGGGTATTTCTTATCCACGTCCATGACAAACTCGCCGTTTTCATCGGTTCGGGTTCGGCCGATATGGTTGTTAATCCGTGCGTTAGCCAGCAGTGTGCCGTCTTCTGCACGGATACGACCGGAGACGGTAACCATCTGCTTCACCTCTGGCTCAATGACGGCGACATTGCCTGGATAGAGGGTCAGATGGCTTTTGCGGCCGCTGACGATATCGTAGCTGTCGAGTGAGTTTTTGCTGTTCTGCAACTCCACCTCATATCTCCCATACGGAGAGAGCGGGAGGTAGTTGCGCTTGCCGTTAAGCGGGAAAATCCGCCCGTTGATTTTGGCGCTGATCTGACCGTCGTCCTCCAGCCCGGTGTTGAATATCACCCCAGCGTTGCCATCAGTCCGCCCGCTGGCAGCGATGTTTTTACCCTGCCAGCCGACGCTGCCATTGGCGGTCAAGTTGGTATTGACGTAGCCGTCCGCCGCGCTATTGACGTTCAGCGTTCCGCTGGCGTAACGAGCGTCGAACTGTGCATACGCCCCACCGCTGAGGGTTTTGTCATCACCGGTATCGCCGGAGATGGCTCGTGACAGATTGGCACCAACAGTGCGAATGGTTCCTTCATCAAACTGCTTGCGTGCTGACAGGTTTGCCATGGTGTAGCCGTTTTGATGAGTCATCCCTGCGCTAAACCAGTTGCCCAGAGGTAGCGAGAGATCGAGAGCGATATATTTCCCTGTATTGGCGCTGCTGTCGCCGTTGTTATAGCGCTGAATACCGGCTCGCAGGCCAAGCGAACCAAAGGTACCGCTGTAAACACTTTGATAGTAATCTGCCGTGTAATAATGGCTGTTGTAGCGGCGGTCATCATTGTAGCTGATGCTGAATGTGCCCAGCTTCGACCACAGTGAGTTCAGGTTGAGTGTGCCGCCGATTGCACGGTTGTCGGCATCGCTACGCCGCAATTGATTGCCAATGCGGGTTTTCTCCTGGTTAACCTACAGCGAACTGAAGCCTCCCGGTAGTGTGGCGCTGATGCTGCCGATATTGCTCCATGAGCTGTCACTGGCCAGCATGTTTTGCAGGTTAACGTTGATTGCTCCCCCAAGCGGCAGCGTCAGACGGGTTTCACCTACTGCCTGATTATCGTACCCATATCCCGTTGCCGCCCAGCTAAGCGTACTCAGTGAGCCGGAGGTCGAGGCTCCTGCTAGCCAACTCTCTTTAGCTGGTCGCGTCTTTTTCCCGTTTTCCGACCAGCGATCCATATGAAAGCTGCCGCCCCATATCTGCCACGCCAGCGGCGCACCGACACCGCGCCCCCGGCTAAACAGCTTATTGACCCGCTGGGTGCGTTTGCTGATCACGCGACCGTTAACGATCACCTCAACTTCCACATCGTAAATACCGTACGGTAGACCTCGGGTATCCACTTCATGATTGCCCATGGTGAAGTTCTGAACGCTTAGTAGCCGCCCATCACGGGTGAGATGTACTTCGCCCGCCGCCGGTAAAAAGGCGATCACTGGCGTGGCCGACTGGCTGCTGTCGAAGATGGTGGAGCTGGCCTGGTTTCCCCAGGAAAGGCCGTAAATCTTCCCTGCTGAAATGGCGGTCATCGGCCCTAAGGACTGCAAGTTCCAGGTGTCGAGCATTCCACCGGCAAATCGGTGACCAGCAAAATCGCGTTCATACATCGCTTTATATAATTCACTGTCCTGTTGACCGCTACCGATCCCATACAGCGAGCCGTCGAGCACCACATGATGTTCGCGCAGTGCTGTCACGTTATTTAGCGACAGATAGCTGGATGTATTGTTCCCGCCGTTACGCAACTGGTTGTTATAGATGCCGAAGTTATAGCTCAGGTTACTGCTGAGGGTGTTAACACTGGATTGCCCGATGTCTTCGCTACGTGAGCGTAGTACGGTGCCCAGTGCTTCGCGCTTGACCACCAGCTGCAGCAGCAGTTGGCGCAAGCTGAGATCCAACTGCGCGTTGTCAGTCAGGGGGATGGTAAGGGCCTCATTGAACGGGGCGTTGGCCAGAGTCATCAGTTGCTGTCGAGTTTGTTCGCTGACACTGGCGTTATCTTCACTCTCTTCCAGCTGTATTTTCCGGATGCGTAACTGTCCATCATCCAACCAGATAAAAGCGCTGCCGATTCGCTGATCGTCCTGGCGACCCTGGCTACCGGCGAGATGAATATAGAGCGGGATGCTCATGCCGTCCTGAAGCGCCTGACTGAAGGCCTGCGGAATAATCACCCCACCTATTTGCTGCGCGCTTATGTCAGCAGCGCTGGCATCGGGCTGAACGAACAAAAAGACCATGCCGAAGGCAAACTGGGCTTTCAGTCCTGGGGAGAACCGTCGTAAAGGCATTGTCGTTATCCATCTGCACAGCTATCTATTTCACGGGAATGAACTTATCACCCTGCCAAAGTGCAACCCGTCCTTTGTTATCCGCCGTGTCCACGCGGGTAAAACGACGCGACTTGCCCGGCATCAGGTAGTAGTTCTCTTTACACTCCTTACCATTGGCGGCTTTCAGGCAGGGGCCGTAGGCGAGGATCCGCAGCGTCGCATTTCCTGTATTTGTCAGGGAGCCGTTGGCGTACTGAAAGCGGTAGTTCGCCTGGCGGGGGGCGACGACCAGAATGGTGCCGATGCGGGCGGAAGCAGTGGCCACAGCGCTGCGGTTGGCATTATCGCGCTGCGCATCACTGAGGGCCTGATCAAACCAGACAATGCGGTAGTAGCGCTCTTTTTTATCTACTGGTCCCTTATAGAAGAAGCGGATCACTTCGCTGGCTTGGGCGGGTAGCAGCAAGCTGGCGGGAGTGAGTAGCAACTCATCCGGCTTGTCCATTGCGATAACCTGCCCGTCGTCAAGCGGTGAAGAGAGCCGTTCGAGACGGATATTGATGAGGCGACCACTGTCGGTACTGTTTTTGATTGTTTTGCTCAGCGTGCTGCTGTCACTGTTCATAAACGATGATATATCGCCGACATCCAGCGCATGGGCCGGAGATATTCCGGCAAACAGCAGAGCGAGAGGCAGAAGGTGCTTTTTCATAACAATTCCGTCCAGGAATAAAGCAGGGGGGCTACCCCTGCTGGTACATCAGAGAGATTAACTGGTCCAGGTCGCGTCGAACTGTACGCTAACGTCGCCGCTCCAGATGCCTTCCGGTAGAGTGCTGTAATCGGTTACTGCGGTGGTACCATTGGTGGTACCGCTGATGATGGAGAAGGTGAAACCATCCTGTGCGGTGGTACGATTGCTGGCATTGTAACCGGTAGCCAGCGGGCTAAGGTTGCCGCCCAGTACGCCGTTGGCGGTATCGATCATCACGGTATCGCCAGTTTTTTCGACTGCCGCGCCGTTATAATCCACGCCCACATTCAGTGTGGAACCTGAGGTATCCAACTGGGTTAAGGTGTTGGTGATAAGACGTGAGGTCAGTTTAAAGGCGGTAGCCGTTGAGTCACCCTCAATAGCCACGTCAAATAGACCTTTCTGTGAGTTAAAGCCTTTAATGCCTTCGGCATACTGGAACGCCAGGCTACCGAGTGGCGTCACCACCAGTTTACTGGTGGTGTCTTTTTTGGCTGTTGCCGACCATGTCGCTACAGCCTGAGCTGTTACGTCAGCAGCCTGCGCCACACCCATGCCGGTAAACACCGTTACCAGAGCTATTGCCAGAACCTTTTTTTTCATTGCTTTTCTTCCCGAGTTAAATTGAGGACATGATGTCCCTGTGAGTCATTTTTTAAAACTAACTTGCCTGGAGTTTACGGAACCAACTTATATATTTTTGAGTACAGCTTGGCCTCAGCATTACGCCGATGGGTATACACTGTCTTCACACTACAATTTTCAATTCTGGCAATCGATTTAGGCAGCATTCCCTGGGCCGTCATGCGGATAATTTCCATTTCCCGGTCCGTGATTTTATCTTTCTTAATATCTTTTTTGAGAAACCTGCCATTAATCACATAGGCCAATTCGTTTCTAATATCACGACTCAGCCCAGCGTATACCACGCCCCTAATATTGCTGTTGTAATACCAATAATTTGCTAAGGCTTCTGACTTTCTGGCCGCAATCAATACGACTTGTTTCCCCTTTACCGCGGATAACCATTCGTTATCACGGTTTATAAACTCAGTTAAAGAATCCGTATTGAGATTGATAAACACGAAATCTTTTCTAATTTTCTCCAGCGATAGATAAATTAATCTGTCGATATCCACAATCAGTTCAGAGAGTCCTTTATAGAAGTAGGCGTCATGGGGAGACCAGATGTATTTATCAGAACGGTTTTGATATTCCATATGGTTTTTAACCTCATAGTCCCTGCTGTAATCATTTTGCCATGTCACTACTTTCCAAACCTGTAATTTTTACAAGTACATTCAGTGTTGTTAGTAAATCGGAAGTAAATAAGATACGTAGCACATATCAATATAGGTTAAACGAGATTAAGTTTTAATTATTTTCGATTGGGCTTAAATTTATGTTTTTTTCCTGATGAGTGTCAATATGTGAACAGAAAAGGAATTCCATGGTTAAGTCAATATTTACTAAAAATGAAAATATTGCTTTTTTGATAAGAAGAAAAAGACATTCAGTTTCATAAGGTTATTGGCAATATAACGTTCAATTCTTACTTGCATTTTATATTAGCCAGGAACTTTGCCCTGAGGTGTTAGGAATAGTCTTAATGCGTTTTGTGCTCGACTAGTAAAAAAACAAGTTTTAATGATAATAAATAGAACATAAAACTATTATTGACCATCATTAAAGAAGATTTGACAATAAATAAGGTGTTTTAATGGATTAACATGCCGCACAAAATGGTTATGGGTGTTTACTCCAATAAGTGGTGAAAAATTGAATAGGTGTGACTACGTCATCTGTTCGGTAAGCCCCCCCAAGAGCCAAATTAAGTGAAGTTAAACGAAGGCTGCCAGCTGTCACAGGAACGATGGCCTCTTTGACAGGGCACTGCGTGCAGTCATCTGTGCGCGTTACTCTAACTGGCACTCGAACGTCGGCGATGGGGTTACCGGTGGATCAGGCTGTTCCTGTGGCGTAAACGTTTTTATGTTAGTACCAACAGATTTACCACATTTATCATCTTAACAGTTTGAGTGTAAATGCAGGCTGCTCCGCAAAGGGAGGGGGCGGAGTGGCTTGTTCAGTCTAAAAGAGAGTTGATACCAGCATACAGGGGCGAAGTTGGTCAACAAATCAACATTAATATAATGGAATATTCGGAGAGAAACGTCAGGCAGTTGGCTTTAAATGAACTTAAAGAATATATTTCCAGGAAAATTAATGTTGGTGTAATCAATACACCAACATTAATCCGGTCTGATTATTAATCAGACAAATATCGTTAATCCGGCGAATTATGAATCAACGCTTTTTCTTACGCCCCTGAACGGCCTTAAAACGTGGATTAGATTTACAAATCACATACAGCCGTCCTTTTCGCTTCACAATCTGACAGTCTGGATGGCGTTCTTTTGCGGTACGCAGAGAGTTAAGGACTTTCATCACGCCCCCTTTTTCGTGCTAACAAAACGACCAAAACGTTGGGTGAACCGTGCAACATTTCCTTCTGATGCCACTGTTCTCAGCTTCCCTGTATAGAACGGGTGCGATTTCGAAGAGACATCAATTGTTACGTACGGATACGTTACGCCATCCAGCTCAATCTCACGGTCTGTTTTGATAGTCGAGCCGATTTTAAAGTACTCATCAACGCTGGTGTCGTGGAACACCACAGTACGATACTCAGGATGGATATTGGGTTTCATCATTTTTACCTGTTATGTTATAACATAACCGTAAAGATACATGCTCATCCGGATCATTTCAACACCCAATCCCTGTGACCATTTGTGGTATGTGGAATTTCGGCAACGGGGAAGTCTGGCATTGTTAGCAGCCATTGGCGACGCTCCCATAAACGCCTGGATGAGTGATTGATGATGGTTTCGCTGAGAGTATGAATTTTTCGAGAATGGAGGCTATCTCCACTTTACTGGCCGATGATTTATCGCAGTTTGATTGATTACCTGATAGCGTGTATTCCTCTCCCACGGATATAATAATCACTTAAAAAAAAGGGAGAGGATGCATATTTTAAATATCACTGAAGTGAACAGTTTATTGCCGTTATTAATAGAAATGGAGAAATAAATAGGCGTATTCTACAATTGCGACAAAAACAACGATATTAATCAGTTTATGACTGATTTGCTGTACTTTATTCTCTTTCATTGGTACTTCCTCGCTTTAAAAAAGAGTGCACTTCGTAAGTGCCCTTATATAAATAACGAGTTTGGTCAACCAATTTTTTGACATGTATCACAAATTTGAATAGATGTATTACATCGGCTATCTTTTATTGCCCCAACGTCATTGATATATGTCGCCTGAAGTCAGTCCGGGAATGAGTCTGATCTCAAAACTGGCCCAGCCCTGGCGTTGATTGGCGCTGAGGAGCATACCTCATCTCATCATAATGTCGTATCTCCTGGGGTGTTATACAAGATATCGTTGTTGGTTACCTGGGAAAGGAATTGAGTTCTATTAAACCGTCAAGTATGCCGGATACATACTGGATTACACAGCAGGCACGCCTTATGAGAGAACGTGCCGCAGTGACGGGTTAATTATCTGAAAGAATTTGCGAGGCTGTATCGGTTACTCATTGGTTTGATAGTTTTACTCTCGGGAGAGTAATAGATATTTAATCCATTAACGGAAACCAGCCAGTTCCTTTCGATGCCTGAATTTGATCCCATAGTTTATCCGGAATGGTTAATTCAGGAACGCGTTGTGGATTAAGGGCTGTTTGAATTTCATGACTTCTACCTGATTCAGCTAAAGTCACCCATTCTGGATTTATCACCAGCCCTTTACCGATCGCAACAAGTGGCAGGCCAGCGGAAATTGCTTCTTGAGCCTGAGAAGGTGTGCGTATTTTACCTGCGGCGATTACCGGCACTCTGCCTGCAATATGATTTAAAATCAATTCAATAGTTCGGGGGCCATTTGGCGACTCAACAGGGTAGCTATCGTTAATACTGACCAGCGAGGTATGTATATACGAAATACCGGATGAAATGAGCCGATCAAGGAGTTTATAAGTATCCTCTATCCGCAGCCCCCCTGTTACAGATTCTTCAGGAGATATTCTGTAACCGATGGCAAAGGGCTTTTTCGCATATTCATAGACTACATTTTTTACTTCCTGTAATACGGCCAGCGGGAAGCGCATACGTCCTTCAAGATCTCCTCCCCATCGGTCATTACGCTGGTTAAATAGAGGGGAGAAGAAATTCTGCAGAAGGAATCCGTGCGCACCATGAAGTTCAACGCCATCAAAACCTGCTTTAATCGCCCTTTTTGTGACATCTCCGAATGCTCTAATGGTTTCCTGAATTTCGTTTTCAGTCATTTCCCTGCTTTGTACCACTCTCTTCATAAAGTCACCAGATTTTACGCTTGATGCGCTGGCACTAATAACATCGTAATTTGGCACAAGCTCCGGGATGGCTTTATTACCGGCGTGGAAAATCTGCAAAATAGCCGGAGCACCGCCACTTTTGGCTGCAGCAGCTAACTTTTCAAGGCTGTTAATGAAACGGTCGTCATATGCGGCAAATTCATGAGTAAACCCAATGCCGCTTGGCGTGACATAGGTGCATCCTGTTATTACTAAACCAACATTTTGTGAGCGACGTTTATAAAATTCGAGTTCTTGCTCAGAGATGGTTCCATCAGGATTAGCTGACCAGGTCGTCATAGGGGCCATAACGATACGATTACGTAGCTTTATTTTTTCTGTCAGCATAAAAGGAGAAAACAATGATGGGTGTTTATTTATCATAACAATACCTCAAATGTTTATCTGATTTTAATGCGTATAATCTTAATAAGTTGAGTTGCTACTTTTTGATGCTTTTTTCCTTTAATAGAATTCTTTTTGAGTAATTTTATTATTGTCGTGTAGTCAATAAAGGATAAATCTCAGGGAGATAATGAATCTCCCTGCAAGGTTATTACAAATGTGTTTTGTAAAAAGGAATTAATTTATCGAGCGCCTGTTTCACAGGTTCTGGCTTATCATACAGGTCGTAATGTGAATAACCTTCAACCACGACCAACTCTTTATGTTTTGAGGCTGCACGACCAATAATTTCGCAGCCGTCACGATAGGCACCAAAAGCGCCCACTCTATCGCCCACTACAACCATTAGTGGTTGAGTTAACAGGACTTCTGCAAGATGAAAAGCATCCCAGCCCACGGCAACAGTCTGATGTGAAAATAGCGAACGATTTACCCCATTAGGCGCACAGCCTCGTGGCGAACGATAATATTCTGTTGCTTCAAAAAGGTCTATTTCTGTTAATCCCGCTTCAAGAGCTGCTTCCGGAGAAGAAGGGAGCAAATCATCTACGCGAAGTTTTGCGCCGTTAGCTTCGTCTGTTCTTTGTTGCGCCATTGCTTCGAGTGCTCCGATAGGATTAAACGCTGTAAATCCCTCACGCATAAGACGCCCGTAGTTAGCACCCGTGACAGTACCAATGGCTTTAATCCGACGTTCTGTCATTGCGGCATTAATGGCATATCCACCTCCACCACAAATACCCAGTACACCAATACGCCCGGCATCAACGTAAGGTAAGGTGGTAAGGTAATCAACGACAATGCTGAAGTCTTTTACTCGCATTGTTGGATCTTCCAGATAACGCGGTTCTCCACCGCTGCTTCCCTGAAAACTGGCATCAAAAGCAATGACGATAAAGCCAGCTTTTGCCAGGGCGGCACCATACACACTACCCGATGTCTGTTCTTTGCAGCTTCCAATTGGATGGGCACTGATAATGGCAGGATACTTTTTTTCACTATTAAAATCGTCAGGGAAATAGATATCAGCAGCTATATCCCAGTAAGTGTGTTTTATCGAAACCGTTTTCATTTCAAGCTCCAGGGATTTGCCTAAACAGATTTAAATATCATTTCTATTATCCGCAACTGGCATTTGTGTTCATATCGAGAACGGCGTAATAGTATGACTTGTATTGGTTATCATCAATGGTCTAATATCTATCACAGTGTTAAGTTAAGGTTTACAATGATGAAAATAGAGCCTTCAATTTTGCCTTCTCTTGCCTGGTTTGCGCTGATTGTTCGTGCCGGCAGTTTTTCCAGAGCCGCTTCTGAAATGGGTATTACGCGGGCCGCATTGTCCCAGAATTTAAAATCTCTTGAGGAACGTCTTAACACCAAGCTGATATACCGTACGACCCGCAATATGTCGCTTACTGAGGAAGGACAGCGTCTGTATGAAGTGCTGGTGTCGGCTTTGGGGCAAATTGATGATGCTTTGAAAGATGTTGGTGATACCCAACTTGAACCTACAGGCCTGTTGAGAATAAATTCCTCCCGTGTTGCAGCACGGATGCTTGTTGAGCCTCATATTGGCGAGTTTCTTACTCGTTACCCCAAAACAAAGATAGAACTCATTATGGATGACGGTTTATCTAACATTATTGCGGACGGCTGTGATGTGGGCATACGTCTTGAGCAAGGACTGGATGAGCATATGACTGCCGTTCCTGTTTCTCCGCTTATTAAACTGGTTACTGTGGCATCGCCAGATTATTTAAAAGAACACGGTATTCCTGAAACGCCTCAGGAACTGAGTAACCATAATTGCCTTCGGTTGCGGCATAAAAGTAGCGGTGCACTCTCTGCATGGGAGTTTTCTAATGTTGTGGGGGGTAATGAAGAGTTCGAAATAGAGGTTTCAGGTAAGTATATTTCTAATGATGACGAAAGCATGATACGAATGGCGCTGAATGGAACGGGTATCATTCAACATCTGGATTTTGCAATCGCTGAACATATCAATGCGGGCAAGTTACAGCCGATTCTTGAGGATTGGGCTGTTTCATTTCCTGGATTTTATATTTATGTTTCATCACGGGTGAGAATGCCCTCTAAAGTTCGTGCTTTTATTGATTTTATGGTGGAGAAAAGAGTAAAACTCGAAAATTGATGATATGTGTAATTGATGGTTGCTCTGGGCGAATATCGGTAAGAGGAATAACGTAATCATTAGGACGCGTTTACATAATAAACTTTCTGATAATTAATGCTTATTTTCTATACGGCCATAATATCAATTATCATTATCACCAGTAATGTGGCTAAAATAATAGTATCTATGACCGCTACGGTTAACGGTGGTTATTTTGGGAGGCGTTAACACGTAGCGGCTTGTAGTTGTAAGTCTTGAACAGGTACAAAGCCTGAAAATCAGGAGGATATCGCTATCAAACTTCCTTTATTTCTTCTCGCAGTTTCGCATCTTATAGAAGAATCCTGTATTTCCATCTTCCACGATGAAGCGATCGTTAAAAGTTGGACGACGAATAAATGTCACTCCACCTATTGTTGCTTTTTGTTTTATACCATCATCAACATTTTCCAGATCTGGAGAGTACAATTGATCTCCATTTGGCATTTGAACGATGAAATTGTTTCCATTATCGAGAACTGTTGCGGATTTTGACAGAATTTGAGTAGCGGTATCCAGGCTGGAAATCCTAATGTCACAAACATATTTGCCTGGCCCCAGATCTTCTTCTGCAAATACAGGTAAGGAAAATAATGCAAATGCGAGGATGAGATTCTTATTCATGCAAACTCCAGGAAGATCAATAAAAGCAATATGTTACATAAAGAGCACGTAAATGAAAAGAGCGATTGATTAATGAGTAATGCTATTAATCCCCGCATGGCCTACTTTTCATTGGCTGCGGTGTTGAACCTCATTGAATATGGGCAAGACTCTGACTGAGTGACCGACGTAAATAGGTAGATGCATAATCGCTTACCGCCCTGTAACCGCAAACGGTGCCCAGGCTTCTGGCTGAATGCCACGACTTTGCATCCAGGGAACGGCCTGTAGCTGCTGATTGAAAGGGTTAACTTCAACCTGGTTTACCGCCGGAACGACGTTATTAAAGGCGATAAGGTCAGCCAGTCGGTCAGGATGGAAGTTACTTACGCCAATAGCGCGAATTTTACCGGCCTGTTGCAGCTCTTCCATGGCACGCCAGGCTCCGTGGACATCGCCATATGGCTGGTGAATCAAGTACAGGTCAACGTAATCAAGTTGCAGTCGATTCAGAGAGCGTTCGAACTGGGCTTTGGCCCCTTCGTAACTGGTATCCTGCAACCAGAGTTTCGTGGTGACAAAGAGTTCGTTACGGGCGATACCGCTTTGTTTCAGTGCGTTCCCGACCTGGATTTCATTTTGATAAGAGGCGGCGGTGTCAATCAGTCGATAACCGCTGTTAATAGCGTCAATGACCGCTCTTTCGCATTCGGCGGCATCGGTCATCTGAAATACACCAAAGCCCAACAGGGGCATTTCAATACCGTTGTTCAGTTTTACTTTTTGCATGGTGTTATCCTTTCGTTATCGTTCATGAGAAGCATAACGTAAAGGGAGTCACGCGATTAGACGGCAGGATTTGTCAGGGGTTATGAACGAAATTCATAAATCTGTTTGAGTGTTGCGATGAGTCGTGCAAGTTCGATATCCCTGCAATTCACAGTCTGATGAAGGAAAATGAATATCCATAAAAAATATATCGGTTTATCCTGGCGTATATACCTACTTCGACGTATTTCCGATAGTTGCTAATTAAAGGTAGGTCATTATTATTCACTCTGAATAATGAATTATTCACTGTCCGCAGAGTAAGAAATATAACTTAGGTATCTATTTAATGGTTTGCACAAAAAGCTAAATTCTCACCCATAAATAAAAATATAATCCCGCGCCCAACCACCTGATGAGTGGCTACAGGCACTGGATATATTAGGTGGCGGTGTACTTTCTTACATAAAGGTATTTCCTTTTCTGCGGAAAAGGAAACCGGGAAATCCCCGGTTTTTCTGACAAGCAGACACCATTATTTGTGTCTGCCTATGTTCGTTAATTCGTTCATCAGGAAATTATCTCAATGTCACGTTATAAAACAGGTCATAAACAACCACGATTTCGTTATTCAGTTCTGGCCCGCTGCGTGGCGTGGGCAAATATCTCTGTTCAGGTTCTTTTCCCACTCGCAGTCACTTTTACCCCAGTAATGGCGGCACATGCGCAGCATGCGGTTCAGCCACGATTGAGCATGGAAAATACTACGGTAACTGCTGATAATAACGTGGAGAAAAATGTCGCGTCGCTTGCCGCGAATGCCGGGACATTTTTAAGCAGTCAGCCAGATAGCGATGCGACACGTAATTTTATTACCGGAATGGCCACCGCTAAAGCTAACCAGGAAATACAGGAGTGGCTCGGGAAATATGGTACAGCGCGCGTCAAACTGAATGTCGATAAAGATTTCTCGCTGAAGGATTCTTCGCTGGAAATGCTTTATCCGATTTATGACACGCCGACAAATATGTTGTTCACTCAGGGGGCAATACATCGTACCGACGATCGTACTCAGTCAAATATTGGTTTTGGCTGGCGTCATTTTTCAGGAAATGACTGGATGGCGGGGGTGAATACTTTTATCGATCATGATTTATCCCGTAGTCATACCCGCATTGGTGTTGGTGCGGAATACTGGCGTGATTATTTGAAACTGAGCGCCAATGGTTATATCCGGGCTTCTGGCTGGAAAAAATCGCCGGATGTTGAGGATTATCAGGAACGCCCGGCGAATGGCTGGGATATTCGTGCTGAGGGCTATTTACCTGCCTGGCCGCAGCTTGGCGCAAGCCTGATGTATGAGCAGTATTATGGCGATGAAGTCGGGCTGTTTGGTAAAGATAAACGCCAGAAAGACCCGCATGCTATTTCTGCCGAGGTAACCTATACACCAGTGCCTCTTCTGACACTGAGCGCCGGGCATAAGCAGGGCAAGAGTGGTGAGAATGACACTCGCTTTGGCCTGGAAGTTAACTACCGAATTGGCGAACCTCTGCAAAAACAACTCGATACAGACAGCATTCGCGAGCGTCGAATGCTGGCAGGCAGCCGCTATGACCTGGTTGAGCGTAATAACAACATCGTTCTTGAGTACCGCAAATCTGAAGTGATCCGTATTGCTCTGCCTGAGCGTATTGAAGGCAAGGGCGGTCAGACGGTTTCCCTGGGGCTTGTGGTCAGCAAAGCAACTCACGGACTGAAAAATGTGCAGTGGGAAGCGCCGTCATTACTGGCTGAAGGTGGCAAAATTACCGGTCAGGGTAGTCAGTGGCAAGTAACGCTCCCGGCTTACCGTCCAGGCAAAGACAATTATTATGCGATTTCAGCAGTTGCCTACGATAACAAAGGCAATGCCTCGAAACGTGTGCAGACAGAAGTGGTTATTAGCGGAGCTGGTATGAGCGCCGATCGTACGGCGTTAACGCTTGACGGTCAGAGCCGTATTCAAATGCTTGCTAACGGTAATGAGCAAAAGCCGCTGGTGCTGTCTCTGCGCGACGCAGAGGGCCAGCCAGTCAAGGGCATGAAAGATCAGATCAAGACTGAACTATCCTTCAAACCGGCTGGAAATATTGTGACTCGTACCCTGAAGGCCACTAAATCACAGGCAAAACCCACACTGGGTGAGTTCACCGAAACTGAAGCAGGGGTGTACCAGTCTGTCTTTACGACCGGAACGCAGTCAGGTGAGGCAACGATTACTGTTAGCGTTGATGGCATGAGCAAAACCGTCACTGCAGAACTGCGGGCCACGATGATGGATGTGGCAAACTCCACCCTGAGCGCTAACGAGCCGTCAGGTGACGTGGTTGCTGATGGTCAGCAAGCCTACACGCTGACACTGACAGCGGTGGACTCCGAGGGTAATCCGGTGACGGGAGAAGCCAGCCGCCTGCGACTTGTTCCGCAAGACACTAATGGTGTAACCGTTGGTGCCATTTCGGAAATAAAACCAGGGGTTTACAGCGCCACGGTTTCTTCGACCCGTGCCGGAAACGTTGTTGTGCGTGCCTTCAGCGAGCAGTATCAGCTGGGCACATTACAACAAACGCTGAAGTTCGTTGCCGGGCCGCTTGATGCAGCACACTCGTCCATCACCCTGAATCCTGATAAACCGGTGGTCGGCGGTACGCTTACGGCAATCTGGACGGCAAAAGATGCCAATGACAACCCTGTAACAGGCCTCAATCCGGATGCACCGTCATTATCGGGCGCAGCAGCTGCTGGTTCTACGGCATCTGGCTGGACAAATAATGGTGATGGGACGTGGACTGCGCAGATTACTCTCGGCTCTACGGCGGGTGAATTAGAAGTTATGCCGAAGCTAAATGGACAGGATGCGGCAGCAAACGCGGCAAAAGTAACCGTGGTGGCTGATGCGTTATCTTCAGGCCAGTCGACAGTGTCTGTAGCCGCAGATCGCGTAAAAGCAGGCGAAAGCACAACCGTGACGCTGGTGGCGAAAGATGCGCATGGCAACGCTATCAGTGGTCTTTCGTTGTCGGCAAGTTTGACGGGGACCGCCTCTGAAGGGGCGACTATTTCCAGTTGGACCGAAAAAGGTGACGGTTCCTATGTTGCTACGTTGACCACAGGCGGAAAGACGGGCGAACTTCGTGTCATGCCGCTCTTCAACGGCCAGCCAGCAGCCACCGAAGCCGCGCAGTTGACGGTCATCGCCGGGGAGATGTCATCAGCGAACTCTACGCTTGTTGCGGACAATAAGACTCCAACGGTTAAAACGACGACGGAACTTACCTTCACCGTGAAGGATGCGTATGGCAACCCTGTTAGTAACCTGAAACTCGATGCACCCGTGTTTAGCGGTGCCGCCAGCACGGGGAGTGAGCGTCCTTCAGCAGGTAACTGGACAGAGAAAGGTAATGGGGTCTACGTGGCGACCTTAACGCTGGGATCGGCTGCAGGTCAGTTGTCTGTCATGCCACGCGTGAACGGCCAAAATGCCGTTGCTCAGCCATTGGTGCTGAATGTTGCAGGCGACGCTTCCCGGGCAGTGATCAGTGATATGGCGGTGAAGGTGAATAACCAACTGGCAAATGGACAGTCTGCTAACCAGGTAACCCTGACCGTCGTGGACAGCTATGGTAACCCGTTGCAGGGGCAAGAAGTTACGCTGACTTTACCGCAGGGTGTGACTAGCAAGACGGGGAATACAGTAACAACCAATGCGGCAGGTAAAGCGGATATTGAGTTGATATCAACCGTTGCAGGGGAACTTGAAATCGCGGCCGCGGTGAAAAACTCTCAGAAGACGGTCACGGTGAAATTCAACGCGGATGCCAGCACCGGTCAGGCAAACCTGCAGGTAGACACCGCCGTTCAAAAAGTGGCAAACGGCAAAGATGCCTTTACGCTGACGGCGACCGTTGAGGATAAAAACGGTAACCCTGTTCCAGGAACTCTGGTGACATTTAATCTGCCCCGGGGTGTCAAGCCGCTTACTGGCGATAATGTCTGGGTGAAAGCCAACGATGAGGGGAAAGCAGAGTTGCAGGTGGTTTCAGTGACTGCCGGAACGTATGAGATCACGGCATCGGCAGGGAATAGCCAGCCTTCGAATACGCAGACTATAACGTTTGTAGCCGATAAGGCTACCGCAACCGTCTCCAGTATTGAGGTGATTGGCAACTATGCACTGGCGGACGGCAAAGCCAAACAAACGTATAAAGTTACGGTGACTGATGCCAATAAGAATTTGGTGAAAGATAGCGAAGTGACGCTGACCGCCAGCCCGGCTTCGTTAAACCTGGAACCGAATGGCACTGCGACAACGAATGAGCAAGGGCAGGCTATTTTCACCGCCACCACGACTGTTGCGGCGACATATACACTCACGGCGCAAGTGAGTCAGAACAACGGTCAGGTATCAACGAAAACCGCCGAAGCTAAATTCGTCGCGGATGATAAAAACGCGCAGCTCACCGCATCATCTAATGTGCCTTCGCTGGTGGCGGATGGGAAATCGACTGCGAAGCTGGAGGTGACCCTGATGTCGGCAAATAACCCCGTTGGCGGGAATATGTGGGTCGACATTCAGACGCCGGAAGGGGTGACGGAGAAGGATTATCAGTTCCTGCCGTCGAAAAATGACCATTTCGTGAGCGGAAAAATCACGCGTACATTTAGTACCAGCAAGCCTGGTGTCTATACGTTCACATTTAACGCCCTGACCTATGGCGGGTACGAAATGAAGCCAGTGACGGTGACCATTACCGCGGTGGATGCCAATACGGCAACGGGCGAGGAGGCGATGAAATAATATTAAGAGTATGAAAGTAACATTCTAATAAACAATAATGGCGTTGACATCTTCAACGCCATTATTTATTGAATTGCCTGACAGTAGTCTTGTTATAAATTCATTTAGACATAGCGATAACTAAACCGGACGAACAGGGATAAATATTTCGCAAACAACATCATTGCTATCCTTTTCTACGAAATCTTCATTGTAATAAAATCGCTCAATATCACTGCCGTTCACTCTGGCTAACCCCCTGGCAGGTAATTCCATCAGATAGAGGTTTCGCGCCCATTCAGGGTAGTGCTCCCACTCACCTTCATAGCGGAAAGAGGCATACAGTCCTCGGTTAATTGTCCACTCTTTCGACATCTCTGAATCGGTTTGTTTGCATACCGTACCGGCAAAAGTTTCAACTGTGAGCAAATCGACCGATTTTGTTGACGGTTCGAACGTGGAGACGAAATAGATATCCGTCTTAAAATTCTTCATACATCTGGCTAAATGATGACGTCGCAGTTTGACTTCTTCATCCGGTGATTTATTCGACACTTCAATATCATATTTAAATGAATTGCCAAAAATAGGCGTCTCAGGAAAGTTGACTAATCTACACTCCGTCTTTTGCTGTTGACGTATTAAAAAAGAAGGGAAGATATTTGCGAGATCCCAATAATCACGGTGGCGGTATTCACGGGGAGAGCAGCCGAATAACTTTTTAAATTCGCGGCTGAATGACTGCTGTGAATCAAAATGCAAAGAGAGTGCAATATCAAGCATAGATTTCGCGGTGAGCCGGACAAGAATGGCGGCGCGACAAAGCCTTCGTTTGCGAATGTATTCTCCCAAAGGCACATGCATGAAATTTCGGAACAGAAGCTGGATGTTGCGTCTGCTGTAGCCAGATTTCTGTGCGATATCTTCGATTGAAATAGGGTGCTCAAGATTGCACTCAATCCACTCCAGGAGCTGCTGTAGAATCTTCTGCCTGATCATCACATTCTCCGTTAATTCTTTGTCATATCGCACATTTTCGTTATGCCCTGGGCCCTAAGTGTATCAAAAACAGCAAGGGCGAAGGCAAAAGCACTGGTAGCGTCTGCTTCGTTGTCCCCGAAAATAGAGAGGTTTCAGTCCTACATTATTAATGAATTTTTTGCATAAGTGATATCAAAATCCACATACTAATTTGAGGTTACGTTTTAACGTAGACTCATTGTTCATACCTAATGGAGGGACTGACAGTGGAATTTTCCGTATTAAGTAACAATCTGAAAATGCCGATGATGGGATTTGGTGTTTTTCAGGTTACCGATAAAGACGTGTGCAAACAGTCAGTGTTGAATGCTATCCGCACGGGTTATCGACTCATCGACACTGCAGCGGTATACGGTAATGAAGATGCCGTCGGTGAAGCCGTTCGTGAAGCCATATCTGAAGGTTTATGTACCCGAGAAGAGTTATTTATAACGTCTAAATTGTGGGTGCAGGATATGTTGAATCAGGATATTGCAGCAGCAGGTATTGAAGCATCATTAAAAAAATCGGGACTGGAATACTTCGATCTCTATTTATTACACCAGGCCATGCGCGATTATTTTAGTGCGTGGCGTGCACTCGAAGATGCCTATGAAGAGGGAAAATTAAAAGCGATTGGGGTTTCCAATTTCTACCCTCATGTTCTGGCGAACTTTTGTGAGACGGTAAGAGTTAAACCGATGGTCAACCAGGTCGAGTTGCATCCCTATTTTGCCCAACCAGAGGCGCTGGCAACCATGAAGTATTATAACGTGCAGCCTGAAGCATGGGCTCCGTTAGGCGGTGGAAGACATAAAACCTTTGAAAATAGTCTGCTTCAGAATATTGCAGATGCCCATCAAAAATCGATTTCTCAGGTCATTCTGCGTTGGAATATTCAACGGGGAGTGGTCGTTATTCCGAAATCGACACATCAACAGCGTATCGAAGAAAATTTTGCTATCTGGGATTTCTCACTGACAGAGAAAGAAATGGCGCAAATTAGTTCGCTTGATTTGGGTTATGTTGGGGAATCGGTAAAACATTTTAATCCTGAGTTTGTTCGTGGTTGTCTTGCTGTAAAAATACATGATTGATATTAATCACTTATTTTACCTGAGACGACAAGAATCTTTTAACAGGGGAGTGATATTGATCTTCACTCTGTCATATCTCCGGTAATATGGCGTCAGGCTTCATCATCAGAAAGGGAGCCTGACGCCTGAAAAAGTGAACAACAGACAGTGTTCGGATTATCAATATTCAGTTTTTAACGTTGAACTGGATTCATTACTGCGTTGTTTAAGAATATCCCGCGCCGAATCTGCCATTATCATGACAGCACCTGCCAGCATCAGAGTATCTTTCAATACCAGGCGACCAGCACCAGATAAATAAGGGAAACCATGATGAGCGTCACCCAATGCGGGTACCCATGCCTCCGGGGTGGTGATTAAAAATGAGAGTGTTACCAACGGTGTGGTAAATGCCATCAGCCCTCCCAATAAACCTAACCAGCGATTGACAGGATTAGCCAAAACCAGCAGAGCAATAATCACCTCCACGACGCCAAGACCGTTGGAAAAACCATAGGTATTATTGGCCGATTGCCATGCCCTTGCTTCTGGTTTGTATTCGCCTTCGTGAGTCAGATACTGTTTATAGTCTTCCGGGTGTTCATAAAAGAACGACATTAGTGGACTGTTTGCGACGAATGGTGTAATGCTGTCTGCCTCGTAAGGGACAAACTTTAATAACCCAATCCACATAAAAACAATCGCAATACTCAGACGAATCAATGTCAGGCCAATTTTATCTCCCCGACTTAACAGGTGCAGGTATTTTTCCATTGTGAACATCCTTATTTATACAATACTGCTGTTGCGGTTGAATTATTATCAATTCGCATCGATGTGACTTTCCAGGATGAAGCATTATATTTTCTGGCTATATCAGCAATGGCATCCTCCAGAACTGTCGGTGATGCTGATACTGACGAGACGCTGATATGTTTCAGAATTATTTTATCATCTGCATTGGTGGAAAATGCCATAACGCCAGATAATAGTGTTGCAAATAAAACAGGTTTTTTAAACATATAAAATACCATCAATGAAGTGATTAAGAAGTTATATAATAACAAGGAATTAATAAGATTCTTTTCTCTGAGACGCCAGAATATTTGTCCTGGCGTCTGATTTTGAGTTTATTTGACTAATGAAAATAGATCATTGAGTGATTCGCTCATCGACGGATGAGTAAATATCTGATCGCGTAATATGCTATAAGGCAGCCCGGCATCCATCACCATTTTCACTATATTAATCATCTCGTGGGAGTCAACACACAGCAGTGATGCCCCTAATATACGTTGGGTTTTATTATCAACAATCGCTTTTAATACCCCACGGGTATCGTTCATCACTCTGGCGCGCGGAATTGCAGCTACAGGCAATGTCACCACCTGAATATCAGCACCACTCTCTCTGGCTTGTTCTTCTGTCATACCAACCCTGGACAGGGGCGGTGTCATAAATACGGAATAAGGCACATTTTTCCGATCATCAGTACTACGTTTGCCTTCACCCAGTAACTCATCACGTACAATGCGGTAATCATCCAGTGAAATGTAAGTAAATTGCAGCCCGCCGGTAACATCTCCCATCGCCCAAATATTGTCTGCGGTGGTATGTAATTGCTTGTCAACGACAATTGCCCCGCGCTCGTTTACTGCGATACCTGCATTTTCTGGATGTAACGAAGCGGTAGCCGGTTGACGACCGGAAGCTATTAACAGTGCATCCACCGCCAGTTGGGCGTG
This sequence comes from Escherichia sp. MOD1-EC6300, assembly GCF_002965045.1. Taxonomy (NCBI): domain Bacteria; kingdom Pseudomonadati; phylum Pseudomonadota; class Gammaproteobacteria; order Enterobacterales; family Enterobacteriaceae; genus Escherichia; species Escherichia sp. MOD1-EC6300. Next base: position 59,037 of record NZ_PTRH01000018.1, read on the forward strand.
CTCGCTATGCACTTGCACTTGATTTTCATGGTGACTGATTCGCTCCACATGGGCATTGAGGATTATATCGACGCCCTGATCGCGTAAAATCGTCGCGATATTATCAGCAATATCCCGATCTTCCCGAGGCAAAAACAGCGAAGATGCCTCTAAAATGGTTACTTTGCTGCCAAAATTAGCGAACATAGAGGCGAACTCAACGCCAATATATCCGCCGCCCAAAATACCTAAATGCCCAGGCAATTCTTTTAGATTAAGTAATCCGGTGCTGTCATATACACCAGGCGTGGTGGTAATTCCAGGAATTGGCGGAACCACGGCTTGTGCACCGGTATTAATAAAAATTTTCTCGCCATGAATCTCCAGATTTCCCCCAGGCCGATGAACACGCAGGCTATGATTATTGATAAACTCCGCCTGGCCGTCGATCACGTCGATATTGGGCATATCCGCAAGATTATGAAAATTCTTATTACGTAAAAAATTAACCACTTCATTTTTACGCTGTATGGCACGGACAAAATCTGTGTGCTGCTGTGCGTCATGAACCAATGTTTTGGTTGGGATACAGCCGATATTAATACAGGTCCCGCCATACATTGCATTTGATTGTTCGATGAGAGCCACACGCCAACCTGCTTTTGCCAGCGTGACGGCTAATGTTTTTCCAGCCTTGCCAAAACCAATAATAACTGCCTGATATTTATTCATGATGATTTCCTGTCGAAACGCGTTCATTTGACATCATGACTATAGACGCAAAAGAGCAAATAACATTTCTTCACAACGCTTGATATTTTGTCTTATCGTCTGGTATTTTCTTTTTATTAATCAGAATCACAAAACAAAAATCATGATTAACCATTTGATGGTATTAGATTAATTATTGTCTAAGATTGTTGGTGTTTGTAATCAAAAACCACTCAGGAGTCTGATATGGATGCCCTTAGCCGTTTGTTGATGCTTAACGCTCCACAAGGAACGATCGATAAGAATTGCGTGTTAGGAAGTGACTGGCAGCTTCCACATGGTGCCGGGGAATTATCGGTTATTCGTTGGCATGCGTTAACGCAAGGAGCGGCGAAGCTGGAAATGCCGACGGGGGAGATTTTTACATTACGCCCGGGAAATGTGGTCCTGCTACCACAAAATTCAGCTCATCGCCTGAGTCATGTCGATAATGAATCGACCTGTATTGTCTGTGGCACTCTTCGGCTACAACATTCGGCGCGTTATTTTTTAACGTCTTTGCCGGAAACGCTGTTTTTAGCACCGGTTAACCACAGCGTGGAATATAACTGGCTGAGGGAGGCGATCCCGTTTTTACAACAGGAGTCCAGATCGGCAATGCCGGGAGTGGATGCACTGTGTAGCCAGATCTGCGCTACATTCTTTACCCTCGCGGTGCGTGAGTGGATTGCACAGGTTAATACTGAGAAAAACATTCTCAGTTTGCTTCTGCATCCACGTCTTGGTGCGGTAATACAGCAAATGCTGGAAATGCCAGGACACGCCTGGACCGTCGAATCGCTGGCCAGCATCGCCCACATGTCCCGGGCAAGTTTTGCCCAGCTTTTCCGTGATGTTTCCGGAACCACGCCGCTGGCTGTATTAACAAAGTTGCGTCTACAAATAGCGGCCCAGATGTTTTCCCGGGAAACGTTCCCTGTTGTGGTGATCGCTGAGTCAGTAGGCTATGCCAGTGAATCATCTTTTCACAAGGCGTTTGTCCGCGAGTTTGGTTGTACCCCGGGAGAATATCGGGAAAGAGTCAGACAGCTTGCACCCTGAATAAAACCGCCAGGAATCGGAGCAAAGATAATCAGCATTCCGGGTGTTGTGAGCCTTTCAACTATTTCTATTTCCAACTGTGTTTTATATGTTTTTTTGAAGAATGCAGGCCCAGTATGTAAATAAAAACGCAAACTAAATTGCTTTAATTAAATAAAATGCCGACTATTACTTGATACCTGATTATTGCCGGTGATTTTGTTAGTACACCATCATTGTATATCTCAACAACCCCTGAATAAGTAGCTCTGAATAGGTATAAGGGATGTGGCCTTTTTAAATGAATTTCTTATGCCAAAAATGATCGTCGATTTCCCTATAAAATGTGAGCGATGCCGAAAGAAATAAAATTAGTTATTGCATTTGAAGTTTGGATGAAAGATTATCATTTGTCATACAAATGAGGGGTGGTATGTTGCTAGCCAATTAAAAAAGAACGCCATATTTATTGATGATTGATCCCCAGGTGGGGGGAAGCATCGGGCATAAATGGGCATGAAGTAATGGAGTATTAGTTGTGAATGTCAATTTCTTTGTCACCTGTATTGGTGACGCCCTGAAATCAAGAATGGCACGAGACTCCGTGCTGCTACTGGAAAAACTCGGCTGTCGCGTAAATTTCCCGGAGAAACAGGGATGCTGCGGTCAGCCTGCGATCAATAGTGGTTATATCAAAGAAGCGATTCCAGGGATGAAAAATCTGATCGCCGCACTGGAGGATAACGACGATCCCATTATTTCACCGGCTGGCTCCTGTACCTATGCCGTAAAAAGTTACCCAACGTATCTGGCGGATGAGCCTGAATGGGCATCACGTGCCGAAAAGGTTGCCGCGCGTATGCAGGATCTCACCTCTTTTATTGTTAATACATTAGGGGTAGTCGATGTAGGTGCCAGTTTGCAAGGGAGAGCGGTGTATCACCCATCTTGTAGCCTGGCCCGTAAGCTGGGGGTGAAGGACGAGCCACTTACGCTGCTGAAAAATGTGCGTGGACTGGAGCTGTTGACCTTTGCTGAACAGGATACCTGCTGCGGATTTGGCGGCACGTTCTCGGTCAAAATGGCCGAAATATCCGGCGAGATGGTGAAAGAAAAGGTTGCGCACCTGATGGAAGTCCGCCCTGAGTATTTAATTGGTGCTGACGTGAGTTGCCTGCTGAACATCAGTGGACGATTACAACGGGAAGGGCAGAAAGTCAAAGTGATGCATATTGCTGAAGTGCTGATGAGCCGCTGAGGATATAAAGATGTCGATCAAAACCAGTAATACAGATTTTAAGACACGCATCCGTCAGCAAATTGAAGATCCGATCATGCGCAAAGCGGTGGCAAACGCGCAGCAGCGTATTGGGGCAAATCGGCAAAAAATGGTCGATGAATTAGGGCACTGGGAGGAGTGGCGCGACCGGGCCGCCCAGATACGTGATCATGTTCTGAGTAATCTCGACGCTTATCTGTACCAGCTCTCTGAAAAAGTGACGCAAAACGGCGGTCACGTCTATTTTGCAAAAACCAAAGAAGACGCCACCCGCTACATTTTACAGGTCGCCCAACGCAAAAATGCCCGGAAGGTGGTGAAATCTAAATCGATGGTGACCGAAGAGATTGGTGTCAATCATGTGTTGCAGGATGCTGGTATTCAGGTGATTGAAACCGATCTGGGTGAATACATTCTCCAGCTGGATCAAGATCCGCCCTCTCATGTTGTGGTCCCGGCAATTCATAAAGATCGCCATCAGATCCGTCGAGTGCTACACGAACGTCTGGGTTATGAGGGGCCGGAAACGCCTGAAGCGATGACCTTATTCATTCGGCAAAAAATCCGCGAAGATTTCCTCAGTGCTGAAATAGGTATTACCGGCTGTAATTTCGCGGTGGCAGAGACCGGTTCGGTATGCCTGGTGACCAATGAAGGTAATGCGCGAATGTGTACCACGCTGCCTAAAACGCATATTGCAGTGATGGGAATGGAGCGTATTGCCCCCACGTTTGCCGAGGTAGATGTATTGATCACCATGCTGGCGCGCAGTGCCGTTGGTGCACGTTTGACGGGATACAACACCTGGCTGACAGGACCGCGCGAAGCGGGGCACGTTGATGGTCCTGAAGAGTTTCATCTGGTTATTGTCGATAACGGGCGTTCTGAGGTGCTGGCTTCTGAATTTCGGGATGTGCTGCGCTGTATTCGCTGCGGGGCTTGTATGAATACTTGTCCGGCATATCGCCATATTGGCGGTCATGGATATGGCTCTATTTATCCAGGGCCAATTGGTGCGGTGATTTCCCCGTTACTTGGCGGCTATAAAGATTTTAAAGATTTACCCTACGCCTGCTCTTTATGCACAGCTTGTGACAGCGTGTGTCCGGTGCGTATTCCGCTGTCAAAACTGATTTTGCGTCATCGTCGGGTGATGGCTGAAAAAGGGATCACCGCAAAAGCAGAGCAACGGGCGATAAAAATGTTCGCTTATGCCAATAGTCATCCAGGATTGTGGAAAGTCGGGATGATGGCTGGTGCTCATGCGGCAAGCTGGTTTATCAATGGCGGCAAAACACCACTCAAATTTGGCGCGATTAGCGACTGGATGGAAGCACGCGATCTTCCTGAAGCTGACGGAGAGAGTTTCCGTAGTTGGTTTAAGAAACATCAGGCGCAGGAGAAAAAGAATGGATAATCGGAGCGAATTTTTGAATAACGTTGCTCAGGCACTGGGTCGCCCGCAGCGACTTGAACCGCAAGCAGAAGATGCGCCGCTTAACAACTATGCTAACGAGCGGCTTACCGAACTTAACCAACAGCAGCGCTGTGACGCGTTTATCCAGTTTGCCAGCGATGTTATGTTGACGCGCTGTGAACTGACCAGCGAGGCGCAGGCCGCAGAAGCTGCAATATGTCTGTGTAAAGAGCTGGGAGAGCAGTCGGTCGTGATTAGCGGTGACACGAGGCTGGAGGAATTGGGGATTAGCGAACGTTTGCAGCAGGAATGCAATGCCGTTGTTTGGGATCCGGCGAAAGGTATTGAGAACATATCACAAGCAGAGCAGGCTAAAGTGGGCGTCGTATATGCTGAATATGGTTTAACCGAATCGGGTGGCGTGGTTCTTTTTTCCGCCGCCGGGCGCGGGCGTTCATTGAGCCTGCTCCCGGAATCTTCTCTTTTTATCCTGCGTAAAAGCACAATCCTGCCGCGTGTAGCGCAACTCGCAGAAAAATTGCATCAGAAAGCGCAGGCCGGTGAACGAATGCCGTCATGTATTAACATCATCAGTGGTCCTAGTTCAACGGCGGACATTGAGCTTATCAAAGTCGTCGGGGTTCATGGTCCGGTGAAAGCGGTGTATCTGATTATTGAGGATTGCTGAGAGAGATATGAAGTCTGGACATAAACCTGAAGGCGGTATACGAGGTTGTGAATAGCGTTAAGGACAACCTGACTTAACCCCGTTCCGTCATGGTTATGCTGCTCTTCTGTAAATATCCTGACATTAATAATGCCAGGATATTTACAGTGAAAAAGACAGGAATCCATTCCTGAAGACGGGCTCCCTTCCCGGTCATTGTCACTTCAGCTTTATACAGGCACTCTCTATCAGAATGCTGTTTATTACTGCCCAGAGTTTTGTTTGTATTCATCTACCATTTTTTTGACAAGGCAATTTTTAGCATTAGTACTGGTCTAAAAAACTCGTAATTCGCTGAATAACATCTTCAGTCATTGTGGTCTGACAGGCAAAGTTATTATTGCTATCACAGCTTACAAGTATGCCTGATGTTGTGTGGTTTATTTTTAGGCTGTAACTCAGCTTTATATTGTCTTTATTGATGTACAGAAATAATAGCACCATTGTCATACAAACAGCTATAATAAACAGAATAACACGAATCTTTTTCTTCAGATAAAATAAAATTTCAATCAGATCGATATCCTGTTTGATTTGTCACTCATAATATATCCAGAAAATGAAATCTGTCGCAGATAAGCTTGAATTAATAGTCTGTATCAGGAATATTCTGGTAAAAACATCAGCAAAAAACCAGCATCATGAATACTGGATATGAAGCATGAGAGTTACCTATGTTTTTTATATAAGGATTCGGTCCTTATCGTAGAACGGTAACTCTCAATCTTGTAAGTTCCTGCGTTAGTTCAAATCGCGATTCAGTTTTTTCGCTCTTACTGGCATCCCATTCGCCACAAAATACGCCGCCAGACTTCTGGGCAACGCTTCTCGTCCGCGAATCATATCCGCCATTTTCTCGCCAATCATAATGGTCGTGGCGTTCAGATTGCCGGTGATGATCTGCGGCATAATTGACGCATCGACTACGCGTAATCCTTCCAGCCCGTGCACGCGGCCTTCGCCATCCACAACGGACATCTCGTCGTACCCCATTTTGCACGTACCGCATGGGTGGAAGGCGGTTTCGGCGTGATTACGCACAAACTCATCGAGCTGCTCATCTGTCTGGCATTCCGCGCCGGGGCTGATTTCGCGGCCACGGTATTGATCCAGCGCCGGTTGATGCATGATCTCGCGGGTGATGCGAATCGCGTCGCGGAACTCCTGCCAGTCCTGTTCGTGCGACATGTAGTTAAACAAAATCGCCGGATGCTGGTGCGGGTCGCGGGATTTAATCCGCACATGCCCACGGCTTGGCGAGCGCATTGAGCCAACGTGGCACTGGAAACCGTGCTCTTTCACCGCATTCGAGCCGTTGTAGTTAATCGCTACCGGCAGGAAGTGGTATTGAATGTTCGGCCACGCAAATTCCTCACGGCTGCGGATAAATCCACCTGCTTCAAAGTGGTTGCTGGCACCCACGCCGGTGCCGCCAAACAGCCACTCCGCACCGATTTTCGGCTGATTCCACCACTGCAGGGCAGGGTAGAGGGAAACCGGTTCTTTGCACTCATATTGCAGATACATCTCCAGGTGATCCTGAAGATTTTCGCCGACGCCAGGTAATTCATGCACCAGCGGAATATCAAACTCCGCCAGCAGTCCAGCGTTGCCGACGCCGGAGCGTTGCAGGATCTGCGGTGAAGCAATCGCGCCTGCACATAACAGCACTTCTTTATTCGCCGCCGAGCGGGTCGGAATGGTGCTGTCGCCTTCCAGCCACTCGACGCCCACCGCGCGTTTGCCGTCAAAAATGATGTGATCGGTCATAGCGTGAGTACGAATCGTCAGGTTAGGGCGCGATTTGGCCTGATCGAGATAACCGCGCGCGGTACTGGCGCGACGGCCCTGCGGCGTGACGGTGCGATCCATCGGGCCAAAACCTTCCTGCTGATAGCCGTTGAGATCGTCCGTGCGCGGGTAGCCCGCCTGCACGCCCGCTTCAATCATCGCTTCAAACAGCGGATTGACGCCGGGTTTGGAGGTGGTGACGCTCACCGGGCCATCACCGCCGTGGTAGTCGTTCTCGCCCACATCGCGAGTCTCGGCCTTGCGATAGTAGGGCAGACAGTCGAGGTAGCTCCAGTTCTCCAGACCGGGTTCTTTCGCCCAGTTATCGAGATCCAGCGCGTTACCACGGATGTAACACATGCCGTTGATCAGTGATGATCCACCAAGCCCCTTACCGCGTCCGCACTCCATGCGACGGTTGTTCATAAACGGTTCCGGCTCGGTCTCATACGCCCAGTTATAGCGTTTACCCTGTAGCGGGAACGCCAGCGCAGCGGGCATTTGGGTACGGAAGTCAAAGCGATAGTCCGGGCCGCCCGCTTCAAGCAGCAGCACGGTAGTGTTCGGATCTTCAGTCAGACGTGTCGCGAGGACGTTGCCGGCAGAGCCGGCGCCAATAATGATGTAGTCAAATTGCAAATAAACCTCCTGGTTAGAATATGGACTGGAATTTAGCCATCTCAACCTGGATGGACTTCACCTGGGTATAACTCTGGAGCGTCATCACGCCGTTCTCGCGGCCAATGCCGGAGTGTTTGTAACCGCCAACGGGCATCTCCGCCGGGGATTCTCCCCAGGTGTTGATCCAGCAAATGCCGGCTTCCAGCTGATGAATGACGCGATGCGCGCGGTTCAGATCCGCCGTGACGATACCCGCCGCCAGACCGTAGTCGGTATCATTGGCGCGGCGAATCACTTCGTCTTCAGACTCATACGTGAGGAGCGACATCACCGGGCCGAAGATCTCTTCGCGCACGATAGTCATTTCGTCGCGGCAATCGGTGAACACGGTCGGTGCAACCCATGCGCCGTTATCGAAGCCATCACCCTTCAGCACATCGCCGCCGCAGAGCACGCGTGCGCCTTCCTCTTTACCTTTGGCGATATAGCGCAGCACGTTATCGCGATGCGGGAAGCTGACCAGCGGGCCAAAGTTGGTTTGCGGATCGAAAACGTCGCCCGCGCGAATGCGTTCAACGCGCGCCAGTATTTTCTGCTCAAACGCGGCTTTGCATTTCGCCGGAACGAAGACGCGGGTGCCATTGGTACACACCTGACCGGAGCTAAAGAAGTTCGCCATCATGGCGATATCGGCGGCGAGATCGAGGTCTGCATCGTCGAAAACGATCAGCGGCGATTTACCGCCCAGCTCCATGGTCACCTCTTTCAGGGAAGAGGCCGCCGCGTTAGCCATCACCTTTTTGCCGCTGGCGACGCCGCCGGTAAACGACACTTTGGCGATGCCCGGATGCTCGGTCAGATACTGCCCGGTTTCCGCACCTACGCCCGGCAACACGTTAAATACGCCGTCCGGCAGGCCCGCTTCGCTGTAGATTTCAGCCAGCTTTAACGCGGTAAGCGGGGTAACTTCGCTCGGTTTGAATATCATCGCGTTGCCTGCGGCCAGTGCCGGAGCGGATTTCCACAAAGCAATCTGAATCGGGTAGTTCCATGCGCCAATTCCGGCGACCACGCCCAGCGGTTCACTGCGGGTATAAACAAACGACGTCTCGCGTAGCGGGATCTGGCTGCCTTCCAGCGCCGGGATCAGCCCGGCGTAGTACTCCAGTACGTCCGCGCCGGTAACGATATCGACGGTTGAGGTTTCTGAATACGCCTTCCCGGTGTCGAGGGTTTCCAGTTTAGCGAGTTCGTCATTGCGTTCGCGCAGAATATCAACGGCCCGACGCAGAATGCGCGAGCGTTCCATGGCGGTCATCGCCGCCCAGATTTTTTGCCCCTGCTGGGCGCTCTTCACGGCGCGATCGACATCCTCACGCCCGGCGGCCTGCACGGTCGCCAGCACGTTACCGTTGGCCGGGTTAATGGTCTCGAAGGTGCGACCGCTGGTGGCGGAGGTATAACCACCATGTATATAAAGCTGCTGTTCTGCCATTCGGGACATCACGTCTCCTCGGTTAATCGGTGGGTAAATGCTGAGTGATAAAGTGGCGGGTGAGCGAGTGTGCGAGAGGTTTATCCAGCGGTTTACCGCTCAATGCCGCGCGCAGCCATAAACCGTCAATCAGCGCGGCCAGGCCATAACCTGCCTCCTGTGCCTCTTTGCGCGGTAACTCGCGGTGAAATTCGCTCACCAGATTCGACAACAAGCGGCGGCTGCTCACCTGCTGCAAACGGTAAAGCATCGGCTGATGCATACTGCTGGCCCAAAACGCCAGCCAGGCTTTCATCGCAGCATTACTGACCTGAGTCTCATCGAAATTTCCGTCAACAATCGCCTGTAATCGCTGCTCAGGGCTGCCATCCGGTAGCGCGTGTAAGCGGTTCAAGACCGCGTCACGCAGCTGGCTGGTGATATCACGCATGGTTGCTTCCAGCAGACCATTTTTATCTTTGAAATAGTGGCTAATGATCCCGGTGGAAACGCCCGCCCGGCGGGCAATCTGCGCGATCGTCGCATCGTGCATACCTACTTCATTTATTGCTTCCAGCGTGGCGTCGATCAGTTGTCTGCGCCGGATCGACTGCATCCCCAATTTGGGCATTTTTGCCACTCCATTCATCAGCGTTGTTAATCTATTAAAGCCGTTATTGATTGGACGTTCAATATAAAATGTGTCTTAATTGTTACTAATTTGATTTTAAATGGTAACAATAACAGTGGGGATACTGGATGACAGACCTTTCGCACAGCAGGGAAAAGGACAAAATCAATCCGGTGGTGTTTTACACCTCCGCCGGACTGATTTTGTTGTTTTCCCTGACAACGATCCTGTTTCGCGACTTCTCGGCCCTGTGGATTGGCCGCACGCTGGACTGGGTTTCTAAAACCTTCGGTTGGTACTATCTGCTGGCGGCAACGCTCTATATTGTCTTTGTGGTCTGCATCGCTTGTTCGCGTTTTGGTTCGGTGAAGCTCGGGCCTGAACAATCCAAACCGGAATTCAGTCTACTGAGCTGGGCGGCGATGCTGTTCGCTGCCGGGATTGGTATTGATCTGATGTTCTTCTCCGTTGCTGAGCCGGTCACGCAGTATATGCAGCCGCCGGAAGGCGCGGGACAGACAATTGAGGCCGCGCGTCAGGCGATGGTCTGGACGCTGTTTCACTACGGCTTAACCGGCTGGTCGATGTATGCGCTGATGGGCATGGCGCTTGGATACTTTAGCTATCGTTATAATTTACCGCTCACGATCCGCTCGGCGCTGTATCCTATTTTCGGCAAACGGATCAACGGGCCGATTGGTCACACGGTAGATATCGCGGCGGTAATCGGCACCATTTTCGGTATTGCGACCACGCTCGGTATTGGCGTGGTGCAGCTTAACTATGGCTTGAGCGTACTGTTTGATATTCCCGATTCGATGGCGGCGAAAGCGGCACTGATCGCCTTGTCGGTGATCATCGCAACGATCTCTGTCACCTCCGGTGTCGATAAGGGCATTCGCGTGTTATCGGAACTCAACGTTGCGCTGGCGCTGGGGTTGATCCTGTTCGTGCTGTTTATGGGCGACACCTCGTTCCTGCTTAATGCGCTGGTGCTGAACGTTGGCGACTATGTGAATCGCTTTATGGGAATGACGCTCAACAGTTTTGCCTTCGACCGTCCGGTTGAGTGGATGAATAACTGGACGCTCTTCTTCTGGGCATGGTGGGTGGCATGGTCGCCGTTTGTCGGCCTGTTCCTGGCGCGTATCTCGCGCGGGCGTACCATTCGCCAGTTCGTGCTGGGCACGTTGATTATTCCGTTTACCTTCACGCTGTTATGGCTCTCGGTATTCGGCAATAGCGCGCTGTATGAAATCATCCACGGCGGCGCGGCATTTGCCGAGGAAGCGATGGTCCATCCGGAGCGCGGCTTCTACAGCCTGCTGGCGCAATATCCGGCATTTACCTTTAGCGCCTCGGTTGCCACCATCACTGGCTTGCTGTTCTACGTAACTTCGGCGGATTCCGGGGCGCTGGTGCTGGGGAATTTCACCTCGCAGCTTAAAGATATCAACAGCGACGCGCCGGGCTGGCTGCGTGTCTTCTGGTCGGTTGCCATTGGTCTGCTGACGCTTGGCATGCTGATGACCAACGGGATATCCGCGCTGCAAAACACCACGGTAATCATGGGGCTGCCGTTCAGCTTTGTGATTTTCTTCGTGATGGCGGGATTGTATAAATCTCTGAAGGTAGAAGATTACCGCCGTGAAAGTGCCAACCGTGATACCGCGCCGCGACCGCTGGGGCTTCAGGATCGCCTGAGCTGGAAAAAACGTCTCTCGCGCCTGATGAATTATCCGGGCACGCGTTACACTAAACAGATGATGGAGACGGTCTGTTACCCGGCAATGGAAGAAGTGGCGCAGGAGCTGCGGTTGCGCGGCGCGTACGTGGAGCTAAAAAGCCTGCCGCCGGAAGAGGGACAACAGTTGGGGCATCTGGATTTGTTGGTGCATATGGGCGAAGAGCAAAACTTTGTCTATCAGATTTGGCCGCAGCAATATTCGGTGCCGGGCTTTACCTACCGCGCACGTAGCGGTAAATCGACCTACTACCGGCTGGAAACCTTCCTGTTAGAAGGCAGCCAGGGCAACGACCTGATGGACTACAGCAAAGAGCAGGTGATCACCGATATTCTCGATCAGTACGAGCGGCACCTAAACTTTATCCATCTCCATCGTGAAGCGCCGGGTAATAGCGTAATGTTCCCGGACGTGTGATTATTTTTGCATAAAACCGCGCCATGTCTGCATATGGCGCGGAAATCATTGACTCGCTGTAAAAAATTATGCATATATTATATATGATTGTCATGTCATATCCTGCAATTCCTCTTGTATCACTTCATGATTTTATATTTTATTAATTAACGATTTTATTTTGCATTAGCTGAATGGATTCAGTCCTATAGAGTTATATATTTATTAATAAGACGATTCTTATATTTTGATACCTAATAAGAGTTACCACTTTTACCGGCTGTATATTAAATGTATTCCTCCTGCTTTTGTTTATATTTTGAGTTGATTTGAGTTCCTGGATACATATAATGCGCATGTATTCGAGACTGGGTGGAATGTAATGATAAAGTTAATAGTGTTAACTTAAAATAAGTTTTCAGTAGTAACTTGCTATTTTATTACCCTCTGAACTACATACTCAGATATGTGGTTGTCAATGCTATGCAAAATTTTTGAATTTTTATATGCGATGAACAGTAACCGGAATGGCATTTAATGCGTTGCTGTTTATGCAATCTTAGTTTTATTTGGATGTATTGCTGGAGATTGTGATGAATAAAATATATCGGCTAAAGTGGAACAGGTCCCGTAACTGTTGGAGCGTCTGCTCGGAGCTGGGGAGCAGAGTAAAAGGAAAAAAGTCCCGGGCTGTTTTAATTAGCGCGATAAGTTTATATTCATCTCTGGCGTTCTCTGGTGATTTCATCGTGAACCAGGATAAGACTGTTGATTACGGCAAAACCGATCAGAACATCGATTACCGTATTACGGTGACTGATAATGCTAATCTGGTTATTAACGTAACAGACACCTCGCGTCCACGCTTTACGCTCAATTCTGGTGGTGGATTGGATATCACCGGAGGGAAAGTGTATATCAATGGTCAGCTTGACGTCCTGCTGAAAGGTACAGGTTTCCTGAACGTCTCCAATGCTGGTAGTGAGTTGTATGCAGATGATTTATATGACTCAAACTCCGGCTCCTGGCATGATCGCGGCTATTTTAACGTCTCCAATGGCGGCAAAATCCATGTTAAGGGCACCAGTCGTCTGACCTATTTGCAGGGAAATGTCAGTGGTGAAGGCAGCCAGGTAAATTCTGAAACCTTCTTTATGGGCGTTTACAGCAGTTACGGTGGTAATCAGTACCTGTCAGTTAATAACGGCGGTGAAGTTAATGCCAGTAAGCAAATTAGCCTGGGCTATTATAACCAAAACTCCGATACAACACTTGCCGTTTCAGAAGGCGGTAAAGTTTCTGCGCCGACTATTAGTTTAAGCACCAACTCTGAGTTGGCGTTAGGTGCCCAGGAAGGGAGTGATGCGAAAGCGGCAGGGATTATTGATGCCGAAAAAATTGAGTTTGTGTGGGCTTCGACATCAGATAAGAAAATCACTTTAAACCACACGGATAAAAACGCGACTATTTCCGCGGATATTGTCAGTGGCAGCGAGGGCCTGGGCTATATCAATGCGCTCAATGGTACAACTTACTTAACCGGGGATAACTCCGCCTTTAGCGGTAAAGTCAAAATTGAGAAAAACGGGGCTTTAGGGATCACCCAAAATATAGGTACAGCAGAAATCACCAACCGCGGGAAATTACACCTGAAGGCTGACGATAGCATGACCTTTGCCAATAAGATTTCCGGCAACGGTACAATAAGTATCGACAGTGGGACGGTGGAGTTGACCGGCAATAACTATGCATTCAGCGGATATATTGATGTCGCTTCCGATGCTGTCGCTGTTATTTCTGAAGATAAGAACATCGGCCGTGCAGAACTGGATGTTGATGGCAAACTGCAAATTAATGCCAACAAAGATTGGGTATTTGATAACGATCTTGAAGGTAAAGGCATTGTTGAAATAAACATGGGGAATCACGAATTCTCCTTCGATGAGTTTGCTTATACAGACTGGTTCCAGGGTTCACTGGCGTTCCAGAACACGACATTTAACCTGGAAAAAAATGCTGAGTTTCTGCAGAAAGGCGGGATCACTGCGGGTCAGGGAAGCCAGATAACAGTGGGTAAGGGCGCTCACTCCATTAGCACTCTGGGATTCTCGGGCGGAACCGTTGATTTTGGTGCCCTGGCCGCTGGCGCGCAGATGACAGAAGGGACGGTCAACGTTAGTAAAACGCTGGATTTGCGCGGCGAGGGTGTGATTCAGGTTACTGACAGTGACGTTGTACGCTCTGTTTCTCGTGATATTGACTCTGCGTTATCGCTCACTGAAGTCGATGATGGTAACAGCACCATTAAGCTGGTTGATGCACAGGGTGCGGAAGTTCTGGGGGATGCGGGTAATCTTCAACTACAGAATAAAAATGGGCAAATCCTCTCCAGCAGATCACAGCGTGATATTCAGCAGAATGGGCAAAAAGCGGCCGTCGGCACTTATGATTATCGCCTGACGAGTGGGGTAAACAATGACGGTCTGTATATCGGTTACGGCCTGACCCAGCTTGATTTGCAGGCTACCGACAGTGACGCCCTGGTGCTGAGTGCCAACGGTAAGAGCGAGAATGCCGCCGATCTCAGTGCAAAGGTTACCGGCAGTGGTGACCTGGCCTTCAGCAGCCAGAAAGGTCAGACCGTATCGCTTTCAAACAAAGACAATGACTATACCGGTGTTACCGATCTGCGTAGCGGGACGCTTTTGTTGAATAACGATAACGTGTTGGGTAATACCCATGAACTGCGTCTGGCGGCAGAGACTGAACTGGATATGAATGGTCACAGCCAGACCGTGGGTACGCTCAAGGCTAGCGCCGATTCGTTGCTGAACTTAAACGGCGGCACTCTGACGGTTGCCAACGGGGGGACTTCAAGCGGTTCGTTAAGCGGCGACGGGGAACTGAATATCCAGGGCGGCACGCTGGACATAGCGGGCGATAATAGCAACCTGACGGCGAATGTGAACATTGCTAGCTCGGCTAATGTCCTGGTTAGTCATGCGCAGGGAATGGGTAACGCAAACATTGAGAACAACGGCACCCTGGCGCTGAATAATAGCGCTGAAAAAAGAGCGGCTGCACCAGTGAATTACACCCTGGGTGGCAATCTGACCAACAACGGTACGCTGATGACCGGAATGTCAGGACAGCAAGCTGGCAACGTGTTGGTGGTGAAGGGGAACTACCACGGTAATAACGGTCAACTAGTAATGAATACGGTACTGAATGGCGATGACTCAGTAACCGATAAATTGGTTGTCGAGGGCGATACTAGCGGCACGACTGCCGTTACGGTGAATAACGCTGGCGGTACAGGTGCGAAAACCCTTAACGGTATCGAACTTATCCATGTAGACGGTAAGTCTGAGGGCGAATTTGTTCAGGCTGGGCGTATCGTTGCGGGGGCATATGACTACACTCTCGCGCGTGGACAGGGGGCAAATAGCGGTAACTGGTATCTGACCAGCGGCAGTGATTCTCCTGAACTGCAGCCGGAGCCCGACCCGATGCCGAATCCGGAGCCAAACCCGAATCCAGAGCCGAACCCTAACCCGACACCTACGCCGGGTCCGGATCTGAATGTGGATAATGACCTGCGACCGGAGGCGGGTAGCTACATTGCGAACCTTGCAGCAGCGAATACCATGTTCAACACGCGTCTGCATGAGCGTCTGGGTAATACGTACTATACCGACATGGTGACGGGTGAGCAGAAACAAACCACTATGTGGATGCGCCATGAAGGTGGTCATAATAAATGGCGTGATGGCAGCGGCCAGCTGAAAACCCAAAGCAATCGCTATGTTCTGCAACTGGGAGGCGATATCGCGCAGTGGAGCCAAAACGGCAGCGATCGCTGGCATGTTGGGGTCATGGCGGGATATGGCAACAGCGACAGCAAAACCATTTCCTCGCGAACTGGTTATCGTGCAAAAGCGAGTGTGAACGGATATAGCACAGGCCTCTATGCCACCTGGTATGCCGATGACGAGTCGCGTAATGGCGCGTATCTCGACAGTTGGGCGCAGTACAGTTGGTTTGATAACACAGTGAAAGGGGATGACTTACAAAGTGAATCCTATAAATCAAAAGGATTTACCGCTTCACTGGAAGCTGGATACAAACACAAATTAGCTGAATTTAATGGCAGCCAGGGAACGCGTAATGAATGGTATGTTCAGCCGCAAGCACAGGTTACCTGGATGGGAGTCAAAGCCGATAATCACCGCGAAAGCAACGGAACCCTCGTTCATAGCAACGGTGATGGCAATGTTCAAACCCGACTTGGCGTAAAAACCTGGCTGAAGAGCCACCATAAAATGGATGAGGGTAAATCCCGCGAGTTCCAGCCGTTTGTAGAAGTGAACTGGCTGCATAACAGTAAGGATTTCAGCACCAGCATGGATGGCGTCTCCGTCACTCAGGATGGCGCCCGAAATATTGCTGAGATAAAAACCGGGGTGGAAGGACAGCTAAATGCCAACCTGAATGTCTGGGGGAATGTGGGCGTTCAGGTTGCCGATAGAGGATATAATGACACCTCTGCAATGGTGGGCATTAAGTGGCAATTCTGATCTGAATAATGAGTAAAAGGAGAGAGAGCCGAACGGGAGATAATTCGGCTCTCTGTGTCATTTTCTTGCAGTCAGCTTTATCAGTTAGAGTGAAGACAAGCAGATTTAGCTGGCGCACAAGATTTCATCAAGGTGTGTTCAATGGCTTCGCATGATTTGAGTGTTTTTTTGGAAGAGTTCGGGGCAACGGTTAATTTGACCTTGCCTGGTATCGTGTCCGAAAAAGAACGGCTTTTACTCAAGCTGCTAATGGAGGGAATGTCGGTTACAGAAATATCACAATACAGAAATCGTAGCGCAAAGACAATTTCACATCAGAAGAAGCAGTTGTATGAAAAATTAGGCATCCAGAGTGATATTACTTTCTGGCGGGATATCTTTTTTCAATATCATCCGCAAGTCATCAGTGGCAAGGGAAATAAAAATAATTTTTATATTCCTGATAACCGTTGTCACCATATCGTCACGCCTGAAGCCATCAGTCTGGCGTTGGAAAATCACGAATTCAAACCGTGGATCCAGCCCGTTTTCTGCGCGCAGACAGGGGTACTGACGGGCTGTGAAGTGCTTGTTCGCTGGGAACATCCGCAAACGGGAATTATCCCACCGGATCAGTTTATTCCTCTGGCGGAGTCATCCGGTCTTATTGTCATAATGACTCGCCAGCTGATGAAACAGACTGCGGATATTCTGATGCCAGTAAAACATTTGCTGCCGGATAATTTCCATATTGGAATCAACGTCTCGGCAGGATGTTTTTTGGCCGCAGGATTTGAAAAAGAGTGTCTGAACCTGGTCAAGAAATTAGGTAACGATAAAATCAAGCTGGTTCTTGAGCTAACGGAACGCAACCCCATTCCGGTAACGCCAGAAGCCAGAGCGATATTTGACAGCCTTCATCAGCACAACATTACCTTTGCGCTGGATGACTTTGGTACGGGTTATGCGACCTATCGTTATCTGCAGGCGTTTCCGGTCGATTTTATTAAAATTGACAAGTCGTTTGTGCAAATGGCGAGTGTCGACGAAATTTCCGGTCATATTGTGGACAATATTGTCGAACTGGCGCGTAAGCCTGGTCTGAGTATCGTGGCGGAAGGGGTAGAAACCCAGGAGCAGGCGGATTTAATGATCGGCAAAGGCGTTCACTTTTTGCAGGGCTATTTGTACTCTCCGCCAGTACCGGGTAATAAATTTATCTCTGAATGGGTAATGAAAGCAGGTGGTTGATGTAAACCGCTATTCACAGCGCATCGGGAGGTTGGTAGATATCAATTCTCCCGATGCAGTAAATCCTGATAGATCCCTGTTAATATACCCTTTGGCGCAAACTGCTTTTTAATCCACTGCGTCACTTGACCGGTGGCAGAGTGTTGAGTTGCCAGTAACATGCGCGAATCCTGGCGCGGGTTATGAATTTGTCGGGTAACCAGTAGCGCTTGCGCCATCGCCTCGCGGACCATGTAATCCGGCAAAAAACCAATTCCTTCGCCTAAAATCTGGCACTGACATTTGGTGTTGAAATCTGGCACCAGAATCGACTCCTGCCCATGCAGCAACCAGCCCACTTTTTTATTAATCGTATGCGCGGTGTCTTCCACCATGATATTAGGATAGAGACGCAGTTGGCTTTCGGCGATGGGTTCCGGCACAAAGGCTAACGGGTGATCCGGGGCGATAGCAAAAGCCCAGCGAATCGCGCCAATCTCCGTGTAATCAATGCCGCCGCCGTCCAGCAGCGTGTCGGGTGCGCCGATAGCGATATTCGCCTGATTATTAATAATCGCATCCCAGACGCCATTATACACTTCGGTGGTGACGGTAATCTGGCAGGTTGGAAACTGCTTTTTCAGTACCTGTAATAAGCGTGCGGTGTGTTTGGGCGTATAAAGCAGCTGATTAATACAAATACGCACACGCGCTTCTATGCCCTGCGAAATAGTATCGATGCTGCGTTTGATGGCGTGAAAATCATTCAGCAGGTCGGTAGCTTTGCGGAAAAAATAACGCCCGGACTCCGTTAACTCAATGCTGCGGGTACTGCGAGTGAACAGCACCACATCCAGCCCTGTTTCCATTCGCTTGATGGTGTAGCTAATGGCGGAAGTGGTTAAACCCAACTCTTCTGCGGCTTTACTGAAGCTGCCAAAACGCGCAGCGGTAGTAAATGCCAACAGATTCTCTTCGGTAAAAATTGAGTTCATTAAACCATTCCCGCCATTATCTACTATGAATTTCTCCAGCTATGACTGTAGAGGTATCGGTTAAAGATAGATAATCATTTTTGAATAACTTTTAATACCCGTCGCGTTTAGTCGTCGCTTCGCTTAATTTTTGTCCGCCATATTCTGAAATTATCCCCACGCAGTTACCCGCCAGAAAACCCAGTAATGTCACCGTCCAGTTCATCCCGCTGGCAAAAAATAGCGTCATGCCGAGAAAGCCTCCGGGAATAAAAGACAGTAAACCGAAACGTCCTTGCCAGACCACCACCGCCGAGAAGGGTACAGTCATAATCACGCTCGCCCAGAAGCCGGAAATCCCACTCACCGAGGCCAGCCAACCGGCAGCCAGCGCGGCGAAAAACGCCCACACCATCCCGGAATAATTAACCGCCAGGCTTCTGATAAACCCCGATTTACCGCCGCCTGCGGCATAAAAACTGCAAAAGGCGACAAAGCCAATGGTTCCTAATAATTCCCATCCCTGAGAAAGCCCAACATGTGAAGACACTAACTGCCAAAGCCCTGCACAAATACCGACGGTGACACCCGTTGCCGTGAGTCCGTTCATCTTGTTCCCCTCTGGTTAGACATGGACGAAAGCTACTCTTACATGTGCAGACTATAGAGAAATAAAACCTGATTGAGTGGAAGGGTATCGGGTCAAAGAAACAAATATTGCACTACCGCACACTGCGAAAAGATTGTTGAACATCATTCAACAAAAAGGCGAAATACGGCGAATTAAATTTAAGCGGGTTCTTTTATCAGATTATCGTTGCTATTCTCAATTCATCGAAAACAGCCACAAAAACCAGGGGAATGTTAATGAGTATAAAAAATCTACCTGCCGACTATTTATTGGCTGCGCAACAGGGTGATATCGATAAAGTAAAAGCCTGCCTTGCTCTGGGTGTCGATATTAATACCTGCGATCGCCAGGGGAAAACGGCAATTACGCTGGCAAGTTTATATCAGCAATATGCTTGCGTTCAGGCGTTAATTGATGCCGGTGCGGATATTAATAAACAAGACCAGACCTGTTTAAATCCTTTTTTAATGAGCTGCCTGACCGGCGATTTAACCCTGTTACGGATTATTTTACCGGCTAAACCAGACCTTAATTGTGTAACCCGTTTCGGCGGTGTCGGCCTGACGCCTGCCTGTGAAAAAGGCCATTTAAGTATTGTAAAAGAGCTTTTGGCGCATACGGAGATTAACGTTAACCAGACCAACCATGTTGGCTGGACGCCGCTACTGGAAGCAATTGTGCTTAATGATGGCGGGATAAAACAGCAGGCGATTGTCCAGTTATTGCTGGAACACGGTGCCAGCCCGCACATGACGGATAAATATGGTAAAACGCCGCTGGAACTGGCACGGGAACGGGGCTTTGAAGAGATTGCTCAGTTGCTGATTGCCGCAGGCGCATAAACCGGGAGGTTTGCTATCAACACACCAGAAAGACGGTGTGTGTGGGCGCTAACTGCGGATGCAGATTTTCTGGTACAGCGGGGGCAAGGACAGGTTGAACAGGTCTTTGCCAGAGCGGTAAATATCGCACTCCCGGTTCGCCAGCAGTTGCTAACGCTGCTTTGTGAAGAGTACGACAATGCGCCAAACAGTTGTCGGTTGGCACTCACTCACTTTGATGGTCTGTTCCGTCATGGTGATAAGGTTCAGTTTGATGATCAAGGTATTACGGTTGGTCAACATCTTCATATAGAGATGAGTCATTGCCAGCGTTGGCTGTCCCCAGCTTTGCAAATGACCGCTGAAAATTTTCACCTTATCGCCTGGCAACAGTGGCACGACATTATTCATCAGCACCTGGGGGAAAATGAAACCCTGTTTAATTATCGCGGCGATAATCCGTTTTATCAGGCGTTAAATAAAGAATTACATATTAAACGACGGGCAGTTATTCAGGCCGTAAACGATAAACAAAATATCGCCTCAGCGGTCGTCAGTATGATGGGGTTAGGGATTGGCCTTACGCCATCAGCCGACGATTATTTAACAGGTCTGGCGCTTATTTTATTTGTTCCTGGGCATCCGGCGGAAAAATACAAAGAGGAATTTTATCTCGGTCTGCAACACGGCAGAAATAATACCACGTTATTAAGTGCCATAACGCTGGAAGCCGCATTACAACAACGCTGCCGGGAAAATATTCATCGTTTTATTCATAACATTATTTATGACATACCTGGGAACGCAACTCAGGCAATAGAAAAAATTAAACATATTGGCTCCAGTTCCGGCTGCGACATGCTGTATGGCATGGCCGATGGTTGTGCGCTGAGCCAAACCTACGGAGGGAATTATGTCAGTTAAAATAGTCATTAAACCGAATACCTATTTTGATTCTGTCTCGCTGATGTCTATCTCCACGCGTGCAAATAAACTCGACGGCGTCGAGCAGGCATTTGTGGCGATGGCGACAGAAATGAACAAAGGCGTGCTGAAGAATTTAGGGCTGCTGACGCCGGAGCTGGAGCAGGCGAAAAACGGCGACCTGATGATTGTCATCAACGGCAAAGCGGGCGCAGACAACGAGCAGTTGCTGGTGGAGATTGAAGAACTGTTCAACAGCAAAGCGCAAAGCGGCTCGCACGAGGCGCGTTATGCCACGATTGCCAGCGCCAAAAAGCATATCCCGGAAAATAACCTGGCAGTGATTTCGGTCAACGGTCTGTTTGCCGCTCGCGAAGCACGTCAGGCGCTGCAAAACGATCTTAACGTGATGCTGTTTTCCGATAATGTCTCAGTTGAAGATGAACTGGCGCTCAAGCAACTGGCCCACGAAAAAGGGCTGCTGATGATGGGGCCAGACTGCGGCACGGCGATTATCAACGGCGCGGCGCTCTGCTTTGGTAACGCTGTGCGTCGCGGCAACATCGGTATTGTTGGCGCATCCGGCACCGGTAGCCAGGAGCTGAGCGTCCGCATTCATGAATTTGGTGGCGGCATTTCGCAACTGATTGGCACCGGCGGGCGCGACCTGAGCGAGAAAATCGGCGGCCTGATGATGCTCGACGCCATCGGGATGCTGGAAAACGATCCGCAAACTGAAATCATTGTACTTATCTCCAAACCGCCTGCGCCTGCGGTGGCCCGCAAAGTGCTGGAACGCGCACGCGCCTGCCGCAAGCCGGTGGTGGTCTGCTTCCTCGGCCGTGGCGAAACACCAGTGGATGAGCAGGGGCTACAGTTTGCCCGCGGCAGTAAAGAGGCGGCATTGAAAGCGGTGATGCTCTCCGGCGTGAAACAGGAACATCTCGAGCTGCATACGCTGAACCAGCCGTTGATTGCTGACGTGCGCGCTCGCCTGCAACCGCAGCAGAAATACATTCGAGGACTGTTCTGCGGCGGTACGCTGTGTGACGAAACCATGTTCGCGGTGATGGAAAAACATGGCGATGTCTACAGCAACATTCAGCCCGATCCGGAATTCCGCCTGCAAGATATCAACCGCAGCATCAAACACACCTTCCTCGACTTTGGCGATGACGACTTCACCAACGGCAAGCCGCATCCAATGATTGACCCCACCAACCGCATCAGCCGGTTGATCGAAGAAGCGCGCGATCCAGAAGTGGCGGTGATCGTGATGGATTTTGTGCTCGGATTTGGATCGCATGAAGATCCGGTCGGTTCCACCATCGAGGCGATCAAAGAAGCGAAAGCGATCGCTGCCGCCGAAGGCCGCGAGTTGATCATTCTCGCCTATGTGCTGGGTACCGATCTCGATACGCCATCGTTAGCACAACAAAGCCAGATGCTGCTTGATGCCGGGGTGATTCTGGCCAGCAGCAGCACCAATACCGGATTGCTGGCGCGTGAATTTATTTGCAAAGGGGAGGAAGCCTGATGAGCCAGTCACTGTTTAGCCAACCGTTGAACGTTATTAATGTCGGCATCGCTATGTTTAGCGATGATCTGAAAAAGCAGCATGTAGAAGTAACCCAACTCGACTGGACGCCGCCGGGGCAGGGCAATATGCAGGTGGTGCAGGCACTGGACAACATTGCCGATTCGCCGCTGGCAGACAAAATCGCCGCCGCTAACCAGCAGGCGCTGGAACGCATTATCCAGTCGCATCCGGTGCTGATTGGTTTTGATCAGGCGATTAACGTGGTGCCAGGCATGACGGTGAAAACCATTCTTCACGCCGGGCCGCCAGTGACCTGGGAAAAAATGTGCGGCGCGATGAAAGGCGCGGTCACCGGGGCGCTGGTGTTCGAAGGGCTGGCGAAAGATCTTGACGAGGCGGCTGAACTGGCGGCTTCCGGGGAGATCACTTTCTCGCCGTGCCACGAGCATGACTGCGTGGGTTCGATGGCGGGTGTTACCTCTGCCTCGATGTTTATGCACATCGTGAAAAACAAAACCTTCGGCAACATCGCTTACACCAATATGAGCGAGCAGATGGCGAAGATTTTGCGTATGGGTGCCAACGATCAGAGCGTGATTGACCGCCTCAACTGGATGCGCGATGTGCAGGGGCCAATGCTGCGTGACGCGATGAAAATTCTCGGTGAGATTGATCTGCGCTTGATGCTGGCGCAGGCGCTGCATATGGGCGATGAATGCCATAACCGCAATAACGCCGGGACGACGCTGCTGATTCAGGCGCTGACGCCGGGGATTATTCAGGCGGGTTATTCCGTCGAGCAACAGCGCGAAGTGTTTGAGTTTGTCGCCAGCAGCGACTACTTCTCCGGCCCGACGTGGATGGCGATGTGTAAAGCGGCGATGGATGCGGCGCACGGCATCGAATACAGCACCGTGGTGACCACGATGGCGCGTAATGGTGTCGAGTTCGGCCTGCGAGTCAGCGGCCTGCCGGGGCAGTGGTTTACCGGCCCGGCGCAACAGGTCATCGGCCCGATGTTTGCCGGTTATAAGCCGGAAGATTCGGGGCTGGATATTGGCGACAGCGCCATCACCGAAACCTACGGCATTGGTGGATTTGCTATGGCGACCGCGCCTGCAATCGTCGCGCTGGTGGGCGGTACGGTGGAAGAGGCTATCGATTTCTCCCGTCAGATGTGCGAAATCACTCTCGGCGAAAACCCCAACGTGACCATTCCGCTGCTCGGTTTTATGGGTGTGCCGACGGCAATCGACATCACCCGCGTGGGTAGCAGTGGCATTCTGCCGGTGATCAACACCGCCATTGCCCATAAAGATGCAGGCGTCGGCATGATTGGCGCGGGCATTGTGCATCCACCATTCGCCTGCTTCGAGAAAGCCATTCTTGGCTGGTGCGAACGTTACGGCGTCTGACTGACATGTTCATGCCGGATGTGGCGTGAACGCCTTATCCGGCCTACGAGTGGCGCGAGAATCTGTAGGCCTGATAAGCGTAGCGCATCAGGCATTTGTCACCATTGCCGGATGCGGCGTGAACGCCTTATCCGGCCTACGAGTGGCGCAAGAATCTGTAGGCCTGATAAGCGTAGCGCATCAGGCATTTGTCACGATTGCCGGATGCGGCGTGGACGCCTTATCCGGCCTACGAATGGCACAAGAATCTGTAGGCCTGATAAGCGTAGCGCA
>NZ_PTRH01000019.1:0-76764 GCF_002965045.1 Escherichia sp. MOD1-EC6300
CCTGATGCAGGTAGCCAGTGAGCATATTGCGCCGCTTCAGGATGCTGCAGATCTGGAAATTGCAACGGAGGAAGAAATCTCGTTGCTGGAAGCATGGAAAAAGTATCGGGTATTGCTGAACCGTGTTGATACGTCAACTGCACAGGATATTGAATGGCCAGCACTGCCGTAGGGTAAAACATATAAATTCTATAATTAGATGTATCTTTCCATTTACGGCAAGGAAGGTGGCTTGGAAGACGTAAAGCATCTCACACCGAGATTATTTTTTATATGTCAGGTGTCTGAAGTTTTGCTTTGGCTCTTAAAATGGTTTGCCGCGAGGTTTTGAATTCCCGGGCAATGGCACTTATACTTACACTTGACTTAATTCGTTCGAATACCACCTGTTTCTGTTCTTCATTTAACACAGGTGGTCGACCAAAACGTTTCCCTGCGCCCCGGGCTCTTACTATCCCGGAATGAGTGCGTTCAAGTAAAAGGTCTCGTTCAAATTCAGCGACTGCTGAAATTACTTGCATCATCATTTTTCCTGTTGGACTGGTCAGGTCAATGCCCCCCAATGCTAAGCAATGCACTCTGATACCTGTTTCGGTCAGTTGTTCCACTGTTTTCCTGATATCCATTGCATTACAACCAAGGCGATCCAGTTTTGTCACAATCAATTGATCACCACATTTCAGGCGAGCAAGCAACCGGTTAAAACCAGGACGCTCACTGGTTGCTGCTGAGCCGCTAATGTGTTCTTCGATTATTTGCTGAGGTTTGATTTTAAAACCTGCACTTTCGATTTCCCGGCGTTGATTTTCGGTGGTCTGATCCAGCGTTGATATCCGACAGTAAGCAAAAATTTGAGACATAGTGAGACTCTATACGAAATTGGTGTTCATATCATAATGCATCTCAGAAAATAATTATGATTATTTTTGTGCATATTTGTATGTACACGTTCGAAAATAAACGAATGCGTATGCAACCCCGTAATTTTGGTGAGACCCAAAATCGATTTTGTGAAAAATGGCTTTAACTCGGTTTGTTTTTCGAGTTCCGGGCGGACTCAAGGAAGAAGAATAGTGTTGCGTGTTATTTTAACCAGATTTCAAGTTGTTTGGTCGTGGAAAAGTGGAGCAAAATGTTGTTAAAGTGGAAAAATGATAAAAAAGTAAGTTTATTATATTACATTTTACCATTTAAATTTTGGTTGTCTTTAAGAACTGATATCGCTGTTTGTAATAATTCTTTGTTATCCAGCCATGATTTTTTCTTTATGTTTCCTTCAATGTAATCAAGCAATGTTCTGGTATTGATAGGTCTTCCCTGTTTTGCTACTTCCACTACAGCATCCCCTAGGATAATTCTTACTTCAGGAAGCTGCGCAGGGAACCACTTTAGGGTGTCTTTTGATTTCATGAAGATATTCCTTAAAATATTATTGATTTTCATTGCGATATTGTATGTCTGATTCAGGATATGTTGACTTATACATCGGTTTTGTCTGGGTTATTGGATATGCCAATCCCTAATTTTATTAGGGCATGACTAAAAATGCTGAATATGATAAGGAGAGATGTGATTATCAGTATGCTGTTCATATAGCCTCGAATTAGTAATGTGTTATATATGATATAGTTGACAATTTTTATCTTGGGTGTTCTTAAAGTTCGTAGATAAACATTGTCGTTTCAGGTATACAGGAATGCTAACAGGTGGCAGCAAAAATCAGGCGGTTTATGGCGCAAGCTGAAGCGGCAACTGCAAACTATCTTATGCAGAGACTCTACACGGATTGGGTTTAAAAGTATACATAGATAACAGTTTTTATCTGAAAAAGAAAAATATCAAGGTGATTTAGCCTATATGCCTTTGATGCGGAGGAATGAATGTGATGGGAGTGATGTATCTGAATAGTTGAAAAACCGCAGACACGCCTTATGCAAGAACGTGCTGCGGTTGGCTGGTAAATTTTTCGATAGTGTGAGTATTGAATGATTTCCAGCCGTTCTTGATTTTACGCATAAATCCATGAAAAAACTACTTATCTGTTGGGGAGTTTTTTTGGGGCATATATGGGACAGAAATAGGCCCCAGATAGACACTGAGATCGAACTTAGGATGCTTTTTAAAAAATGCAACTATCTGAAAAAACCTAGAAAACGCCAAGGAAACCACAGGATGGGAAAAAACACCTGTGAATCATGGATTTCCAGTTATATTCGCTCGGCGCAGCGTTAGTGTTTCATGAAATATTTTTTCCTGAATCATCAACGGCAATGGCGTTAATTCTGGCAATGGGAACCTACGGTGCAGGTTATGTGGCGCGTATTGTCGGAGCATTTATTTTCGGCAAAATGGGCGACAGAATCGGGCGTAAAAAAGTGCTCTTTATTACCATCACTATGATGGGGATCTGTACCACCTTAATTGGTGTGCTGCCGACCTATGCACAAATTGGTGTGTTTGCGCCAATTTTGCTGGTGACGCTGCGTATTATTCAGGGGCTGGGGGCAGGCGCGGAAATTTCCGGTGCCGGTACGATGCTGGCGGAATATGCGCCAAAAGGTAAGCGCGGAATTATCTCCTCATTTGTTGCTATGGGGACTAACTGCGGAACCTTGAGCGCAACGGCAATCTGGGCCTTTATGTTCTTCATTCTCAGTAAAGAGGAACTGTTGGCATGGGGATGGCGTATACCGTTCCTGGCGAGCGTTGTCGTGATGGTCTTTGCTATCTGGTTGCGTATGAATCTGAAAGAAAGCCCGGTCTTTGAGAAGGTTAACGACAGCAACCAACCGACAGCAAAACCTGCACCTGCTGGTAGCATGTTCCAGAGCAAATCCTTCTGGCTGGCAACAGGGCTGCGTTTTGGTCAGGCTGGTAACTCAGGTTTAATTCAGACTTTCCTTGCAGGCTATTTAGTGCAGACGTTATTGTTTAACAAAGCAATTCCAACAGATGCATTGATGATCAGTTCGATTCTCGGCTTTATGACCATTCCGTTCCTTGGTTGGTTATCCGATAAAATTGGTCGCCGGATCCCGTATATTATTATGAATACCTCTGCGATTGTGCTGGCGTGGCCAATGCTTTCTATCATCGTAGATAAAAGCTATGCCCCGAGCACCATTATGGTTGCACTGATTGTGATTCATAACTGTGCGGTGCTGGGATTATTTGCTCTGGAAAACATTACCATGGCAGAAATGTTCGGCTGTAAAAATCGCTTTACCCGGATGGCCATTTCTAAAGAAATTGGTGGTCTTATCGCTTCCGGTTTTGGTCCTATCCTGGCGGGTATTTTCTGCACCATGACGGAATCCTGGTATCCGATCGCCATTATGATCATGGCATATTCAGTGATTGGTTTAATCTCTGCGCTGAAAATGCCAGAAGTGAAAGACCGTGATTTAAGTGCACTGGAAGATGCCGCGGAAGATCAACCGCGTGTTGTAACAGCTGCGCAACCTTCAAGAAGTCTGTAAATCCTCCATCCCTTCTCTTACCGGAGAGGGGATTTTTTATTCATATAACAAAACATGCAGCTTGCCATATTTAAATTTAAGGAATTGTTATGGGAAATAATTTGTTATCAGCAAAAGCGACGCTCCCTGTTTATGATCGTAATAACCTGGCCCCAAGAATTGTTCATTTAGGCTTTGGTGCATTTCACCGTGCGCATCAGGGCGTGTATGCCGATATTCTTGCTACGGAACATTTCAGTGACTGGGGATATTATGAGGTCAATTTAATCGGCGGCGAACAGCAAATTGCCGATTTACAACAGCAAGATAATCTTTATACCGTTGCGGAAATGTCGGCCGATGCGTGGACGGCTCGCGTCGTTGGCGTCGTTAAAAAAGCCTTGCACATACAAATAGATGGCTTAGAAACCGTGCTGGCTGCGATGTGTGAACCGCAAATCGCGATTGTCTCTCTGACAATCACCGAAAAAGGGTATTTCCACTCTCCGGCGACCGGACAGTTAATGCTCGATCACCCGATGGTCGTTGCCGACGTGCAAAATCCCCACCAGCCGAAAACTGCAACAGGGGTGATCGTTGAGGCGCTGGCTCGCCGTAAAGCGGCAGGACTTCCCGCATTTACCGTAATGTCATGTGACAATATGCCAGAAAACGGTCATGTTATGCGTGACGTTGTCACTTCCTACGCGCAAGCTGTTGATGTAAAACTGGCACAATGGATCGAAGAAAACGTGACTTTCCCATCAACAATGGTGGACCGTATTGTGCCCGCAGTGACGGAGGATACGCTGGCGAAAATCGAACAACTTACCGGTGTGCGCGATCCTGCTGGCGTTGCCTGTGAACCTTTCCGCCAGTGGGTAATAGAAGATAACTTTGTTGCCGGACGTCCGGAATGGGAAAAAGCGGGAGCCGAACTGGTTAGTGATGTGCTGCCTTATGAAGAGATGAAGTTGCGCATGCTCAACGGCAGTCATTCATTCCTGGCGTATCTGGGTTATCTTGCCGGATATCAGCACATTAATGACTGCATGGAAGATGAACATTATCATCATGCAGCGTATGCCTTGATGTTGCAGGAACAAGCGCCGACGTTGAAAGTGCAGGGCGTTGATTTGCAAGATTACGCTAACCGATTAATTGAACGCTATAGCAACCCGGCGCTACGTCATCGAACCTGGCAGATTGCGATGGATGGCAGCCAGAAATTGCCACAGCGGATGTTGGATTCTGTTCGCTGGCATCTGGCGCATGACAGCAAGTTCGATCTGCTGGCGCTGGGCGTCGCGGGTTGGATGCGTTATGTCGGTGGTGTTGATGAACAGGGAAATCAGATAGAAATCAGTGACCCACTGTTACCTGTTATTCAGAAGGCAGTACAAAGTAGTGCTGAAGGGACAGCGCGCGTCCAGTCATTGCTGGCAATTAAGGCGATCTTTGGTGATGATTTACCAGGCAATAGTTTGTTTACGACAAAAGTAACGGAAGCGTACTTGTCTTTATTAGCGCATGGCGCGAAAGCGACCGTGGCGAAATATTCCGTGAAGTAAAAAAAGCAATGCCGCCATCGGCGGCATTCACACGCTTAGTTCATGCCGAGACGAATCAGGTCCAGTGGTGCCAGTTTCTCTTCACAACCTTCAACAACTACGGTTTTTCCGCGGCGGATTTGCTCAGCGGTCAGACCTTCAGTATCAATCGACAGGATCTTGCCAGTGTGACCGGTGCCGCTAACCATAACACGGCTGCCAGTGGTGATTGCGTTACGGTTACGATCGTAGGTCGTCATAGGTGTTTTCTCCTTTCTGATTTACAGTCGAAGCCCACGTAACGGGCGCAATATAAATACTCCTGTCGAGTGAAATATTTTTTGTTTTTGATCAAGCTCACATCTTTTTTGATGCATGCATGAGCCATATGACGGAGGGAAAAACTCTCACCCCGGATGGGATGAGAGGAAATGAATTACTCTTCGCTAAACCAGTCGCTGTTTTCCTGGCGGATCTGGCGCACGGATTCGCTGATTTCCTGCAAATGTTGCGTCATTGCACGTTCTACCGCATCGCCATCACGTTTTTGCAGGGCAGAGAAAATCTCAAGATGCTGGCGTAACAGCATTTCTGGTGGAGAAACGTGGTCGAAACTCATATAGCGCACGCGATCAACGGTCGCTTTCAGGTTCTCAATGGTATCCCACGCCAGTTGACAGTCGGCAATCTGCGTCAGGAGTTGATGGAAGTTGTCATCAAGTTCAAAAAAATCATCCAGTTGCTTGCGCTCAATGGCAATGCGTTGCTGGTGAAGATTTTGTTCCAGTTGGTAGCACTGGCTTTCGGTAATCATGCTCGCCGCCCGACGCGCCACCGCGCACTCAATGGCCTGACGGATAAAACTGCCGTTGTGCACCTGGGCCATGGAAATTTTGTTGACGTAGCTGCCACGCTGCGGACGAATTTGAATCAGGCCGTTTTCCGCCAGTTTAATAAAGGCTTCACGAACCGGCTGGCGTGACACATTGAAACGAACAGAAACTTCTTTTTCCGACAACGGCGTGCCTGGTGCAATCAGGCAATGGACAATGTCGCGGCGAAGAATACGATAAATCTGCTGATTGACAGGCTGTGTGGGATTAAGTTGCGTTTCGACGGTCATTCGTTCTTGCTTGTGAGTGAGTTAACTGCATGAGTCTACCACTTTTTTGTGACAAGCAATAACCCGGCAGTTACGCCGGGTATAAAAATTACTGACGGTGGACATTCAGTCCGGCATAGCTTTGGGTAACCGGCATCATTTCCAGGGTATTGATATTGACGTGAGCAGGCAGCGTTGACACCCACCAGACGGCTTCGCTGACATCTTCTGGCGTCAATGCAACTGTGTTTTGATAGGTTTTTTCGGCTTTACCGTCATCACCTTTAAAGCGGACATTAGAAAACTCGGTGCCACCCACCAGTCCCGGTTCGATGTCTGTGACACGTACTGCCGTACCGTGCAGATCTGTGCGTAGATTAAGGCTGAACTGACGAACAAACGCTTTCGTCGCACCATAAACGTTACCACCAGCATACGGCCAGCTGCCTGCCGTGGAGCCAATGTTAATGATATGACCATGATTACGTTCAACCATACCCGGTAAGACGGCCCGCGTCATATATACCAGGCCTTTGTTGTTGGTATCAATCATCGTTTCCCAGTCTTCAACGCTGGCTTTATGCGCAGGCTCCATGCCCAGCGCCAGACCGGCATTGTTTACCAGGATATCAATATTGCACCACTCGGCAGGAAGCGATGCCAGCATCTCTTCAATAGCGGCGCGATTACGAACGTCCAGTTGGGCGATATACAGATTATCACCCAGTTCGTCTTTTAACTCCTGCAACCGCTCCTGGCGACGGCCAGTGGCGATAACTTTATGCCCTTGTTGAATAAAACGACGAGTAATGCATTCACCAAAACCTGCCGTTGCTCCAGTTACTAAAACGATCATCTCACTGTTCCTCAACGCTTTTGTGTGTCAATAACATAGCACGTGATGCTTAAGAGCGGGTAATACTGGTTTGCAAGATTGCACTCCGTTATCAGTAAGCCTACGCTATGGAACACCTCGCGTTCAGGAGAAGAAAATGACAACAATGAATCCTTTCCTTGTGCAAAGCACACTGCCGTATCTGGCTCCCCATTTTGATCAAATTGCCAATCATCACTATCGACCGGCATTTGATGAGGGAATGCAGCAAAAGCGGGCCGAAATTGCCGCCATTGCGCTCAACCCGCAAACACCTGATTTCAACAATACTATTCTGGCACTGGAGCAGAGTGGGGAACTGCTGACCCGCGTCACCAGCGTTTTTTTTGCGATGACTGCGGCGCATACCAATGATGAATTACAGCGTCTTGATGAGCAGTTTTCCGCTGAACTGGCAGAACTGGCTAATGATATCTATCTGAACGGTGAATTATTCGCGCGAGTAGATGCTGTCTGGCAGCGCCGTGAATCCGAGGGGCTTGATAGTGAATCCATTCGCCTGGTGGAGGTTATTCATCAACGTTTTGTCCTTGCCGGAGCCAAACTTGCACAAGCTGATAAAGCAAAATTAAAAGTTCTTAATACAGAAGCTGCGACCCTGACCAGCCAGTTTAATCAGCGGTTACTTGCGGCAAATAAATCCGGCGGTCTGGTTCTGGACGATATTGCGCAACTGGCTGGGATGAGCGAACAGGAGATTGCGCTGGCGGCAGAGGCGGCTCGCGAGAAAGGTCTGGATAACAAATGGCTTATTCCGCTGCTGAATACCACCCAGCAACCGGCGCTTGCTGAACTTCGCGATCGCGCGACGCGTGAAAAACTATTCACTGCGGGCTGGACGCGGGCAGAAAAAAATGACGCTAACGATACCCGTGCCATTATTCAACGGCTTGTGGAGATCCGCGCGCAGCAGGCAAAACTGCTTGGCTTCCCTCATTATGCCGCATGGAAAATCGCCGATCAGATGGCAAAAACGCCAGAAGCAGCACTCAACTTTATGCGGGAAATTGTTCCAGCGGCGCGTCAACGTGCGAGCGATGAATTAGCCTCCATACAGTCGGTTATCGATAAGCAGCAGGGCGGGTTTAGCGCGCAGCCGTGGGACTGGGCATTTTATGCCGAACAGGTACGGCGGGAGAAATTTGATCTTGATGAGGCGCAGCTCAAGCCATATTTTGAATTAAACACGGTGTTGAATGAAGGTGTATTCTGGACCGCGAATCAGCTCTTCGGTATTAAGTTTGTCGAACGTTTTGATATTCCTGTCTACCATCCTGACGTTCGTGTGTGGGAAATTTTTGATCATAATGGCGTGGGGCTGGCGTTATTTTACGGTGATTTCTTCGCCCGTGATTCAAAAAGCGGCGGTGCATGGATGGGCAATTTTGTTGAGCAATCAACGCTGAATGAAACGCATCCGGTAATTTATAACGTCTGCAATTATCAGAAACCCGCCGCTGGGGAGCCTGCGTTGTTACTCTGGGATGATGTGATAACCTTATTCCATGAATTTGGTCATACGCTGCACGGCCTTTTTGCCCGCCAGCGTTATGCCACGCTTTCCGGTACCAACACGCCGCGTGATTTTGTCGAATTTCCATCGCAAATCAACGAACACTGGGCAACGTATCCGCAGGTATTCGCTCGCTACGCCCGGCATTATCAGAGCGGGGCAGCAATGCCTGACGAACTGCAACAGAAAATGCGTAATGCCAGCCTGTTCAATAAAGGGTATGAGATGAGCGAACTGCTTAGCGCCGCGCTTCTCGATATGCGCTGGCATTGCCTGGAAGAAAACGAAGCAATGCAGGATGTCGATGATTTCGAATTGCGGGCGCTGGTGGCGGAAAATATGGATCTTCCTGCTATACCGCCACGCTATCGCAGCAGTTATTTCGCCCATATTTTTGGTGGCGGATATGCCGCAGGTTATTACGCTTATCTGTGGACACAAATGTTGGCCGATGATGGTTACCAGTGGT
This sequence comes from Escherichia sp. MOD1-EC6300, assembly GCF_002965045.1. Taxonomy (NCBI): domain Bacteria; kingdom Pseudomonadati; phylum Pseudomonadota; class Gammaproteobacteria; order Enterobacterales; family Enterobacteriaceae; genus Escherichia; species Escherichia sp. MOD1-EC6300. The sequence continues at coordinate 8,988 of NZ_PTRH01000019.1, forward strand.
TTGTTGAGCAGGGCGGATTAACGCGTGAAAATGGGCTGCGTTTTCGCGAGGCGATCCTTTCCAGAGGTAACAGCGAAGATCTGGAACGCCTGTATCGACAATGGCGCGGTAAGGCTCCTCAGATTATGCCGATGCTGCAACATCGTGGCTTGAACGTATAAACACCACCAATGGCTGTCCTGGAGATATCGCCAGGCCAGCCTGGTTATAGCAGTAATTGCAGCAGCTGGGCGAGGGCAAACCTCACCGCTAAAGCTAATACCGTTTCGCAGTCGCCAGCAAAATGCATAACCGCAGTGTAGTTCTGGCCTTTAATATGCCACGCGAACCAGACGGTACCCGCTGGCGTACCATCTTCACCGCCCTCCGGTCCGCCGTAGCCGGTAATGGCAATACTGACATCAGCATCCGCACGCTCTATGGCACCGGTTGCCATTTCTGCTGCCACTTTCTCACTCACCGCAGAATATCGTTCAAGAGATTGCTGGCTTACGCTGAGGATTTTCATCTTTGCCTGATCGGTGAAAGTAACAAATCCTGCACCGTAAAATTTGGGTGTATCTTCAGCTGCACACAGGGCGCTAGCCAACTTACCGCCGGTGCATGATTCGGCGGTAGTTAAGCGTAATTGATCCGCGATAAGTCTTTGACTCAACGCGGATGTCAGGTTTTCAATAGTGTCGGTATCTGCGAGTTGTACAATTTTATCTTTATTAATGTTCACTGTTTTTTGTCCACGCTATTATATGTAAAGGTGATTTGCTTTTTCTGTATGCTCGTCCAATATAATAATTTTCAAACATATAAATCCGATTATTCTGAAAATATGTTTAAGACTCTTCAATCTTCTTAACTTTAGTGAGTTAAATTCTCTGAATATTTGACAGCTAGTTGGCTGATTTTAAATGCCTTATAACAATTGGCAGTATTCTTATTTGGCAATTATAAAAATAGCAACCAGACTTAATAAGTCAAACCATACGCAATTAAGGAGTTAGTATGAAATTTCAGGCCATTGTATTAGCAAGTTTTCTTGTCATGCCTTATGCGTTGGCAGATGACCAGGGCGGTTTAAAACAGGATGCAGCGCCACCACCGCCTCATGCAATAGAAGATGGCTATCGCGGAACCGATGATGCAAAAAAAATGACCGTTGATTTCGCAAAAACCATGCACGATGGCGCTTCGGTTTCACTACGCGGTAATTTGATTTCTCACAAAGGAGAGGACCGTTACGTTTTTCGCGATAAGAGCGGTGAAATTAATGTTGTTATTCCTGCGGCAGTCTTTGATGGACGAGAAGTTCAGCCGGACCAGATGATCAACATTAGCGGCAGTCTGGATAAGAAAAGCGCGCCGGCCGTCGTTCGGGTCACTCATTTGCAGAAATAAAAATAAATTAGCCTGATGGCCTGAACTACTGGGCCATTAGGGTATTGGGTTATGCTATTTGTCATCCTTTTAATTGCGATAATGCAGAGTTACTTTATAGAATTAAACACTTTTTTATCTGCTGATTTTGTTTTAAATCACAATGTTATCTCAGAGATGGCTCATAACTTCGGATTTCTATGAAAATATTGACGTAATTTTGCTTTTCTCTCGTTAGAATAGCGCGCACAAGGAACTGTGAAAAAGGAGTGGCAATGATCAAGAAGACAACGGAAATTGATGCCATCTTGTTAAATCTCAATAAGGCTATCGATGCCCACTACCAGTGGCTGGTAAGTATGTTTCACAGCGTGGTCGCGAGAGATGCCAGTAAGCCAGAAATAACGGATAACCATTCTTATGGACTGTGCCAGTTTGGTCGGTGGATTGATCATCTGGGGCCACTCGATAACGATGAATTACCTTACGTTCGGCTAATGGATTCTGCCCATCAACATATGCATAACTGTGGTCGGGAATTAATGTTGGCTATTGTTGAAAATCACTGGCAGGACGCGCATTTCGACGCCTTTCAGGAAGGGTTGCTTTCTTTTACTGCGGCATTAACCGATTACAAAATTTATTTGCTGACGATCCGTAGCAATATGGATGTTTTGACGGGATTGCCGGGTCGTCGGGTTCTTGATGAATCCTTTGATCATCAGTTACGCAACGCTGAGCCTCTGAATCTTTATTTAATGTTGTTGGATATTGACCGATTTAAATTGGTTAATGATACCTACGGGCATTTAATCGGCGATGTAGTATTACGCACCCTGGCAACTTACTTAGCCAGTTGGACGCGCGATTACGAAACGGTTTATCGCTACGGGGGCGAAGAATTTATCATTATTGTCAAAGCGGCTAATGATGAAGAAGCATGTCGTGCAGGTATCAGAATTTGCCAGTTAGTCGATAACCATGCCATCGCACACTCTGAAGGGCATATCAACATTACCGTGACAGCAGGTGTGAGTCGCGCATTTCCTGAAGAGCCGCTGGATGTGGTCATTGGAAGAGCGGACCGGGCAATGTATGAGGGTAAGCAAACCGGAAGAAATCGCTGCATGTTTATTGACGAACAAAATGTGATTAACCGAGTTTAAGCTCCGTTTAACATTCATTGAGAAAACTGATGCTACTGTGTCAACGATCCGTTATCAGTGCAGGAAAATGCCTGTTAGCGTAAAAGCAAAACACAAATCTATCCATGCAAGCATTCACCGCCGGTTTACTGGCGGTTTTTTTTTCGCTGTCATAAAAATCAGGCCCCTTGTACACAGTTGTAACAAGGGGCCGGTTAGGTGAGGGATTATCTCCGTTCATTAGTCATCCCATTTGTGGCTGAAATACGCGGCCAGAAAACCAGAAAATAAAATTATTCCCAGTACGGCTATAAAAACATTCATATTACCCAGCATTATTTGCCTCCGTTTATGGTGTGGTGTGTTTCCTCGCTTACCTTAATTTTCATCTCAATGAGAAAGATATTAGCAGAGGTAACCTAAACGAAGGCTGAATTAAATTTTTATTGTGTTCGACTTAAATCAACAAAGCGCGGGCTGCCCCCACGGTCTTGCACGAATCCCTTTTAACATCAGCACCCACGCAGCAATGATCACCAACGCTAAGATGATAAACAGCGAGGAAGGCGGCAGGCTGGTTAGCACTACGCCACTCACTAATGGGTTAATCGCCGCACCAAGCCAGCCTAAAGACTGAGCGGAAAAATAGCTGGCTTTCATTCCTGCCGGCGCAATATGGTCAATCAACATATACTCGCCCGGCGCATAAATGATTTCACCGACAGTAAATACCGCAGCTGACATACCCCACAATAGTAGGCTGTTGCCGGAAAAAATAAAACCAACCAGACCGATGACGAAACAGAGGGTGCCTGCTGTCATCAGCGCGCGGATGTTAGCCGGGTTAAGGCGGCGGCCCACGGAATATTGCAACGTAACTACCATGGCAGCATTAACCGGAAGAACAACCGCGACTACCTTTTCGGCAAAATCCCCATCAGCAATCACCATCACATATTGTGAAATGCATGAAGCAAATGCGCCGCTAACAAAAGAAGCCAGAAAACCAGAGCAGGTAAACCACAACAGTGCTTTATCTTGTAATAAAACTTTCGGCGACCAGACACTGCCTGTTTCCGTGGCGATGATTTTCTCGCTGCGCTTTACCCAAATTTGAATGAAAAGCATGGGAAACGCGGAACAGATAGCAGCCAGCCAAAAAGGTAGATTGATGCTCTGCATGACCAACAGCGTGCCGAGCGGCGGACCGATGGTCCAGCCAATGTTTAACATGGTGTAGTTGATTGAGAAAATCTTCGTTTTGCTGGTGGACGAAAGATTGTCGGCAAACCAGGCTTTCAGCACGGTAGCAAAAACGGAGTAGGCGCAGTTAATAAGGGCAAAAAAGAGCACCACTAGCGTCACGTTATTCACTAAAGGAATGGCAATAAAACCGCTAGCGAAGGCGGTAATTGACAGTAACATATAGCGTTTCTTGTCGAACTTATCCGCCAGGATACCAAAACCGAGGCTAAAAACGACGCCAATAGTGAGCGCAATTGTCATCGCATAACCGATTAGATCGACACTCAGGCTGTACTGGCGACTCAAGTAAATGGTCATAAATGGCAGCGTAGCGCCGCGTCCGATGGTTAATAACAACGACGAGGCAAGAAGGGCGCTGGTAGAGCGTCGTAGGGATAAGTTCATTTGTCTGTCCGGCAGTGCGTTTCGTTATGTTTTGTTTTAGAGATGTAAAGAAATAGCATGGCAAAAATCCGAAGTATAGCGACTTATTTGCGCATTAATGCCGTCGTAACCGGCGACTAACGAATCAACTGTTAAAGAAAAGTAAATTCAGCTAAGTTGATTGCTTACAAAAGATGAAATTCAGAGGCGGTAGAATGTCGCGAAAAGATGGGGTGTTGGCGCTACTGGTAGTGGTCGTATGGGGGCTAAATTTTGTGGTCATCAAAGTGGGGCTTCATAACATGCCACCGCTGATGCTGGCCGGTTTGCGCTTTATGCTGGTCGCTTTTCCGGCCATCTTTTTTGTCGCACGACCGAAAGTACCACTGAATTTGCTGCTGGGGTATGGATTAACCATCAGTTTTGCGCAGTTTGCCTTTCTGTTCTGTGCCATTAACTTTGGTATGCCAGCTGGGCTGGCCTCGCTTGTGTTACAGGCACAGGCGTTTTTTACTATTGTGCTCGGTGCGTTTACTTTTGGCGAACGGCTGCACGGTAAGCAACTGGCGGGGATCGCGTTAGCGATTTTTGGCGTACTGGTGTTAATCGAAGATAGTTTTAACGGTCAGCATGTAGCGATGCTCGGCTTTATGTTGACCCTGGCGGCAGCATTTAGTTGGGCGTGCGGCAATATCTTCAATAAAAAGATCATGTCGCACGCAACGCGTCCGGCAGTGATGTCGCTGGTCATCTGGAGCGCATTAATCCCGATCATTCCTTTCTTTGTTGCCTCGCTGATTCTCGATGGTTCCGCAACCATGATTCACAGTCTGGTCACTATCGATATGACCACCATCTTGTCTCTGATGTATCTGGCGTTTGTGGCGACAATTGTTGGTTATGGGATCTGGGGGACGTTACTGGGACGCTATGAAACCTGGCGGGTTGCACCGTTATCGTTACTGGTGCCCGTAGTAGGACTGGCAAGTGCAGCACTATTATTGGATGAACGCTTAACGGGTCTGCAATTCTTTGGTGCGGTGCTCATTATGACCGGGCTATATATCAATGTGTTTGGTATGCGGTGGCGTAAAGCCGTGAAAGTGAGAGGCTAAAAGGCCCCGAGATGTCGGGGCCAGAATAAATTACATAGCGTGTTGATTATAATAGGGCACGCCGAGCGCATCCGACTTATCACTGCCAGTACCCATGTGATTTAAATCAAACGGTGGTTGTTCCTGCGATGGGGGAACAACCACGACATTGGCACAGGAAGTAACAACCGGCTGCGTGGTTTGTTCCGCAAAGCTCTGCGCGGAGAAGAGAATAAGCGCAGTTACCATTGCGGATAAAAGTGGTTTCATGATTGCCTCAGTGACGTTGTCACGTTATCAACTAGCTGTTGTAATGATTTAATGGATGTAAAAAGCGCGATTCGCCCTGCATATTGGTCATCCGGTATTTATGTGGCGGAACATCAAAGTAATTTTTGAAGGTTCGGGTCAGAGTTTGTTGCGACTCGAAGCCATATCGTTCTGCCAGATAGAGTATCGGCTCGTTACTTTCCTTCAGCTTTTGCGCGATTTCCGTCATTTTACGGCTGCGGATGTATTGGCCTAATGAATGACCGGTTTCTTTTTTAAACATCCGTTGCAGGTGCCATTTGGAGTAACCCGAACGCTCTGACACTTTCTCCAGTGACAGTGGCGATTCCAGGTTATCCTCGATCCAGTCCAAAATGCTATGAATGGTAATAGCGTCAGTATTGCGTCTGGACATCGTCATACCTCTTTTTTTGTTTACGGCAGGACTTTCTTAAGCAAATGCTCAAGTGTTGCCACTTCGTCCGCCGTCAGGTTTTTTGTTAATTCTTGATGCAGGTCCTGGCCAACTAATTGATGGCATTGTTCACATATTGCCGCGCCGCTGGTGGTAAGTTTTACCAGTACGCCGCGCTTATCATTCGGGTTCGGCAACCTTTCCACCCAGCCTTTACAAACCAGGCGATCCAGCATACGGGTCAGCGCTCCCAGGTCGACCGACAACACTTTTTTCAGTTCAACCGGAGTAATACACGACGCGCAGCGGATAGAGCAGAGCACCTTAAACTGTGCCGCGGTAATATCCAGCGGAGACAGATACTCGTTAAGCAGGCGATCTTTCTTCTGATTAACCATATGGATTAAGCGACCCAATGGAATAATTTCATTGAACAGATCGCTGGTACTTTTCACATTAGTTGCCCTGGCAAGTAATTAGTTGCAGGGGATAATATTGCCCAGGCAAGTATAAGTCAAATGAATGAATTGACCGATGCCACGTTTTGCTAAATCGGTTCAAGTTTTGGTCAATGCGATTCAAGGCTAGCTAAAGAGTGACACTTTATCGTTGTTTACCCCTTATACTTTTCGCTGATAACCCAGATACACAGGATAACAACCACTAATGTTAGATTTGTTTAAAGCAATAGGCCTGGGGCTGGTGGTGTTACTGCCGTTAGCTAACCCATTAACAACTGTCGCGTTATTTCTTGGTCTGGCAGGCAACATGAACAGTGCCGAACGTAATCGTCAGTCGTTGATGGCCTCGGTGTACGTCTTTGCCATCATGATGGTGGCGTATTACGCCGGGCAACTGGTGATGGATACATTTGGCATTTCGATTCCCGGTCTGCGAATTGCAGGCGGCTTAATCGTCGCGTTTATCGGTTTTCGGATGCTCTTTCCGCAACAGAAAGCGATTGATTCACCGGAAGCGAAAAGCAAGTCGGAAGAGCTGGAAGATGAACCCAGCGCCAATATTGCCTTTGTACCTCTGGCAATGCCTAGTACCGCCGGTCCGGGAACCATTGCGATGATTATTAGCTCGGCGTCCACTGTGCGTCAGAGTTCAACCTTCGCTGATTGGGTTCTGATGGTTGCGCCGCCGCTGATCTTTTTCCTGGTGGCGGTTATTTTGTGGGGAAGTCTACGCAGCTCTGGCGCAATTATGCGGCTGGTGGGCAAGGGGGGAATTGAAGCGATCTCCCGTCTGATGGGATTCCTGCTGGTATGTATGGGTGTGCAGTTTATTATTAACGGCATCCTGGAAATCATTAAAACGTATCATTAAAAAAGGCCCGAATGGGCCTTTCAACTATTGCGTCTGTTCTTCGAGTGTCACTGGCCAGCGGCGAAAAATGATGATTGACCATATTAACGCGGCAAAAGCAGGCACCGCGCCCACATAACCAATCATCGACATTGACCAGTGCAGACTGACCTGATTACCTACCAACGCGCCAGCGCCGATTCCAATATTAAATATTCCCGAGAATAGCGCCATCGCGACGTCGGTGGCATCTGGTGCCAGCGCCAGCACTTTAACCTGCATACCAAGCCCGATGATCATCATTGCGATCCCCCAGAAAATACTCAGCACCCCGAGGTGTATTTCACTGTTCGCCGAAGGTAGCAGCAGTGCGAGGCACACCAGCAACAACGCAATCGCCGTACTCACCAACGCAGACGCATACTGATTACCCAGTTTACCGAAAATCACGCTGCCAATAATGCCCGCACCACCGAGTAATAACAGTAATGCCGTGGCAAAGTTGGCGCTGAATCCCGCAATGTTTTGCACAAAAGGCTCGATATAGCTGTATGCCGTGTAATGGGCGGTGACAACCACCACAGTTAACAAATAAATGCTCATTAATGCCGGGCGGCGGAACAATAGCGGAAGGCTTTTCAACGACCCTGAATGCTCGCTGGGGAGTAAGGGAAGTAACTTAATCAGGCACAGAAGGGTGATAAATGCCCCGATACCGATCGCGAAGAAGGTCATACGCCAACCGAAATACTGCCCCACAATGCGCCCGAGAGGTAAACCTAATACCATCGCCAGAGCTGTACCGGTGGCAATTAAACTCAATGCCTGTGCTCGCTTTCCGGCCGGAGCCATACGGATCGCCAGAGACGCCGTAATCGACCAGAAAATCGCATGTGCAAAAGCCACACCAATGCGACTGATCACCAGAACGGTAAAGCTCCACGACAAAAACGACAGTACGTGGCTGGCAATAAACACCACAAACAGGCAGATCAGTAATTTGCGGCGTTCAACCTGGCTTGTCATTAGCATAAAAGGCAATGACATTAGCGCCACTACCCATGCATAAATGGTTAACATGATACCGACTTGAGCGGTTTGCATATGGAAACTTTGTGCGATGTCAGAAAGCAGGCCAACAGGGACAAATTCGGTAGTATTGAAGATGAAAGCGGCGACTGCCAGCGTAACGACCCGTAGCCACGCCACTTTGCGGGAAACAGTGTTTGTTGTCATAACAGATTATCGGGTGAGTTGCGAAAAGTAATGAAATGATCTTAAAACGGTTAATGATGTGAATACAATGCATTTGTGATCTAGATCGCATTTCCATCTCTCTGACGGTTGTTCTGTCACGCGTCAGAGAGTTGTTAACATCACATTTTAATGACGATCAGGAAGGTCTGGCGTTTTGGTGGCTGATGGTAAAGGTGGCCTCACAGGGGAACGAGGCCTATTGTCCAGTAGTTCTTCGTTACTAATTTTGGGCGGAATTTCATTTTTTACAAAAAGTTTTAAAATCTTGCGTGCCATACGATGGATACTTTTATCTTCACTTAATAATGCCGGTATCAACACATCATTCAGGTCATTTTCATTAGGTTTCATAAAAATTTGAAAGTGCAATAACATATTTGTAAAAAATAAGAATAGACTCTGAAAGTGAGGTATTTCTTTGTTTGATAAAAGCGATAAAAAGCAGATACAAACTTCAGGTAGTACTTGTTTGTTAGAACCTAATGAATCCATGAGGTTTTGTAATAACTCCTCTTTTAATGGGTTATCCTTTATGTCGTAGATGGCGGTGATTAAGTTTGGGTTTTTATTCGCGAACCACCTGTGGACCTGCGGCTTATTCCATAGTCGGGGGAGTATGACAAAATTACCACGAGAGATAAAGTTCAGTACGAATAAATCAAACTGACGTAAGTAATCTGCAGCGGTATGATGCTCAGGAGGAAGAGGTTCAATATGTGGAGTATGAGACCTTTTGATGGGGACGCCGGGGCTGATCATTGGAAATTGTTCAATAAAGTCATTAAGAAACAGAAAGAGCACACGCTCGACGCCGGTCTGAAAGGCCCGACCCATAGTGACAGGCTTTGGGTCGGGAGCACAATAAATATTAATTTCCCCATCGTGGCGAAAATTATCTAAATAAATAGGGCTTAAATTTATTACTACCTGAAATTCAATGTTTTCTTTATGTCTTCCATTCTTAACAGGATAAGTGAGTTTAAATTGAACCTTTTCATTGTATAGCGTGTCGTTATCTCGGAAAGTTGTCCTCTGTATATAAGATAGGTTATCAAGATTATTGAATATCTTTTTGGTGTTTGAATTGATGTTTAAAGACGTACGCCACTCCTCATCACATATTATAATGCTGAGCGCATCAATAAAATCCTTCAAAACTTCTTTTACCTGAGGTGCAATATTGCGAACGGGAAAATCATCAGGAAGTGAGATGAAATTGCTGATGCTTACTGGCGTAACCATATTTGCCCCATATAGTCATAAGTCATCGGAACATCACTATATAGAGCATATGAGCTGCAAGAACTATCAAAAATAGCTCATTGGGAAGACTGTTTTGCTGAGTCAGGCACATCGAGCAGTTGAATAAACGCTTCAAGAGGACGTGTTTTCGCACCGCGGCGCCAGACCAGCCAGGTTGTTAACCAACGCCATTGCTCAGCCAACGGCCACGCTTCAACCTGGTGATGCCCCGGCATACTTTCCAGCATTGAGCGTGGGATAAGTGCAATGCCCGCACCCGCAACCACACAGGCTAACATACCGTGATACGACTCCATTTCATGGATGGTCCCCGGCGCTGCACCGTCGGCATGAAACCAGCTTTCAAAGTGGCGACGATATGAACAATTGGCACGGAATGCATAAATGTTACAGCCATTAACCTGACTGGCGCGGGTTACTGGTGCATGTCCTTGTGGCGTGACAATCATCAACTCCTCGCGGTACACCGGTATCCCGTCAATGGCAGTATGGTTAATGGGCCCATCAATAAACGCCGCATTCAGTTTTCCCTCCAGCACCCCTTCCAGCATAGTGCCGGAAGGGCCGGTGGAAAGTGAAAACTGAATTTTGGGATAACGACGGTTAAATTCCGCCAGCGTGGGCGGAATGCGCACTGCAGCGGTGCTTTCCAGCGAACCAAGAGAAAATAAACCTTGCGGCTCATCGCCAGCGACAACGCTCCGCGCTTCATCCACTAACGCGAGAATTTGTTGGCTATAGCGTAAAAAGTTATGCCCGGCAGGCGAGAGACGTAAACGCTGATTCTCGCGAATAAACAGATCAACCCCCAGTTCTGTTTCCAGCTGGCGTAGACGGGTAGTGAGATTCGACGGGACGCGATGCACTTTTGCTGCAGCCTGGGTAATGCTGCCAGCTTCGGCAACCGCGTTGAACATCTCCAGTTGGGTCAGATCCATGGCATTCTCAATTCGTGAATAAGTGGCTTAATATTATTCATTTTCAAGCAAGAGTAAATCTGCGTATCTTTTTACCATAACCCATAAAGGAGATACCCCGATGACCATTACTCCGGCAACCCATGCAATTTCGATAAATCCTGCCACTGGTGAACAACTTTCTGTGCTGCCGTGGGCTGGCGCTGACGATATAGAAAACGCACTTCAGCTGGCGGCAGCAGGCTTTCGCGACTGGCGCGAGACAAATATAGATTATCGTGCTGAAAAACTGCGTGATATCGGTAAGGCTCTGCGCGCCCGTAGCGAAGAAATGGCGCAAATGATCACCCGTGAAATGGGCAAACCGATCAACCAGGCGCGTGCTGAAGTGGCGAAATCGGCGAATTTGTGTGACTGGTATGCAGAACATGGTCCGGCGATGCTGAAGGCGGAACCTACGCTGGTGGAAAATCAGCAGGCGGTTATTGAGTATCGACCGTTGGGGACGATTCTGGCGATTATGCCGTGGAATTTTCCGTTATGGCAGGTGATGCGTGGCGCGGTGCCCATCATTCTTGCAGGTAACGGTTACTTACTTAAGCATGCGCCGAATGTGATGGGCTGTGCACAGCTCATTGCTCAGGTGTTTAAAGATGCCGGTATCCCACAAGGCGTATATGGATGGCTGAATGCCGACAATGACGGTGTGAGTCAGATGATTAAAGATTCGCGCATTGCTGCAGTCACGGTGACCGGAAGTGTTCGTGCGGGAGCGGCTATTGGCGCACAGGCTGGAGCGGCACTGAAAAAATGCGTACTGGAACTGGGCGGTTCGGATCCGTTTATTGTGCTTAACGATGCCGATCTGGAACTTGCGGTGAAAGCGGCGGTAGCCGGACGTTATCAGAATACCGGACAGGTTTGTGCGGCGGCAAAACGCTTTATCATCGAAGAGGGAATTGCTTCGGCATTTACTGAACGTTTTGTAGCAGCTGCGGCAGCCTTGAAAATGGGCGATCCACGTGATGAAGAGAACGATCTCGGACCCATGGCTCGCTTTGATTTGCGTGATGAGCTACATCATCAGGTAGAAAAAACTCTGGCTCAAGGTGCACGTTTGTTACTGGGCGGGGAAAAGCTGGCTGGGGCAGGTAACTACTATCCGCCAACGGTTCTGTCGAATGTCACACCAGAAATGACTGCGTTTCGGGAAGAGATGTTTGGCCCCGTTGCGGCAATCACTATTGCAAAGGATGCAGAACATGCGTTGGAACTGGCTAATGATAGCGAGTTCGGCCTTTCAGCGACCATTTTCACCACCGACGAAACACAGGCCAGACAGATGGCGGCACGTCTGGAATGCGGTGGGGTGTTTATCAATGGTTACTGTGCCAGCGACGCGCGAGTCGCCTTTGGTGGCGTGAAGAAGAGTGGCTTTGGTCGTGAGCTTTCCCATTTCGGCTTACACGAATTCTGTAATATCCAGACGGTGTGGAAAGACCGGATCTGACGCTACATATTCAGCTCTGATATACTCGCAGGTCTTTTCAGACCTGCGGTCCAGGAGTAGAAAGTGGCAGTCGCCATGGATAATGCAATTTTAGAAAACATCTTGCGGCAAGTGCGGCCGCTCATTGGTCAGGGTAAAGTCGCGGATTATATTCCGGCGCTGGCGACGGTTGATGGTTCCCGGCTGGGCATTGCTATCTGTACCGTTGACGGACAGCTTTTTCAGGCCGGAGACGCACAAGAACGTTTTTCCATTCAGTCTATTTCCAAAGTGCTGAGTCTCGTTGTCGCCATGCGTCATTACTCCGAAGAGGAAATCTGGCAACGCGTCGGCAAAGATCCGTCTGGATCACCGTTCAATTCTTTAGTGCAACTCGAAATGGAGCAGGGTATTCCGCGTAATCCGTTTATTAATGCCGGTGCGCTGGTGGTTTGCGATATGTTGCAAGGGCGATTAAGCGCTCCTCGGCAACGTATGCTGGAAGTCGTGCGCGGCTTAAGCGGTGTGTCTGATATTTCCTACGATACGGTGGTAGCGCGTTCCGAATTTGAACACTCCGCGCGAAATGCGGCTATCGCCTGGCTGATGAAGTCGTTTGGCAATTTCCATCATGACGTGACAACCGTTCTGCAAAACTACTTTCATTACTGCGCTCTGAAAATGAGCTGTATAGAGCTGGCCCGGACGTTTGTCTTTCTGGCTAATCAGGGGAAAGCTATTCATATTGATGAACCTGTGGTGACGCCAATGCAGGCGCGGCAAATTAACGCACTGATGGCGACCAGTGGTATGTACCAGAACGCGGGGGAGTTTGCCTGGCGGGTGGGACTACCGGCAAAATCTGGCGTTGGTGGCGGTATTGTGGCGATTGTTCCGCATGAAATGGCCATCGCAGTCTGGAGCCCGGAACTGGATGATGCCGGTAACTCGCTTGCGGGAATTGCTGTCCTTGAACAATTGACGAAACAATTAGGGCGTTCGGTTTATTAATGCAGTCTCTCGATCCACTCTTCGCGCGTTTATCCCGTTCAAAATTTCGCTCTCGCTTTCGTTTGGGTGTGAAAGAGCGTCAGTATTGTCTGGAGAAAGGCGCGCCAGTCATCGAACAACATGCGGCGGATTTTGTCTCTAAACGTCTTGCTCCGGCATTACCGGCTAACGACGGTAAGCAAACCCCCATGCGCGGGCATCCGGTGTTTATCGCTCAGCACGCTACTGCAACCTGTTGTCGCGGTTGTCTGGCTAAGTGGCATAACATTCCGCAGGGTGTTTCGTTAAGCGAGGAACAACAACGTTATATCGTGTCGGTAATCTATCACTGGTTGGTTATACAGATGAATCAGCCATGATAATTGCGGAAAACGATAAAATAGCATTCCCAGGATATCTTTATTTGCCGCCGCTGTCAGCGAACATGCTATCCTTTATGAGAATTTACTTATTACGTTGAGATAATTGCCACCCGCAATTGTATGGACAGATAATTAATGCATGTACAGCCCATTTCAACTTTCCGTTTGTTCCAGGAAGGTCATCTGCTACGTAATAGCATCGCTATTTTTGTGCTAACCACGCTGTTCTATTTTATTGGTGCAGAGTTACGGCTGGTTCACGAACTTTCTCTTTTCTGGCCGCTGAATGGCGTAATGGCGGGGGTGTTTGCCCGCTATGTCTGGCTTAATCGACTGCATTACTATGCGATCAGTTATGTGGCAATGCTGGTTTATGATGCCATAACCACCGAATGGGGGCTGGTTTCACTGGCTATCAATTTCTCCAATATGATGTTTATTGTTACCGTCGCCTTACTGGTCGCGCGGGATAAGCGTCTGGGGAAAAATAAGTACGAGCCAGTAAGTGCCTTACGGCTATTTAATTACTGTCTGATTGCCGCATTATTATGCGCTATTGTCGGGGCGATTGGTTCGGTCAGTATTGATAGTCTGGATTTCTGGCCTTTGCTTGCCGACTGGTTCAGTGAGCAATTCTCAACGGGCGTGTTGATCGTGCCTTGTATGCTGACGTTGGCAATTCCTGGAGTGCTGCCGCGCTTTAAAGCAGAACAGATGATGCCCGCTATCGCGCTTATTGTGTCGGTTTTTGCCTCGGTAGTCATTGGCGGAGCGGGGAGTCTGGCGTTCCCGCTGCCTGCATTAATCTGGTGTGCAGTGCGCTATACGCCGCAGGTAACATGTCTGTTGACCTTTGTCACCGGTGCGGTGGAAATCGTACTGGTGGCAAATTCGGTGATTGATATATCGGTCGGTTCGCCGTTCTCCATTCCGCAAATGTTCTCCGCACGTCTCGGTATTGCCACGATGGCGATATGCCCAATTATGGTTTCTTTTAGCGTGGCAGCGATCAATTCGCTAATAAAGCAAGTTGCGCTGCGAGCCGACTTTGATTTTCTGACTCAGGTTTACTCACGGTCCGGTCTTTATGAGGCGCTGAAAAGTCCATCGCTGAAACAGACACAACATCTGACTGTCATGCTGCTTGATATCGACTATTTCAAAAGCATTAACGATAACTATGGACATGAATGTGGCGATAAAGTGTTAAGCGTGTTTGCCCAGCATATTCAAAAGATTGTCGGTGATAAGGGGCTGGTGGCGCGAATGGGCGGCGAAGAATTTGCTGTTGCAGTGCCCTCGGTGAATCCTGTCGATGGTCTGCTAATGGCGGAAAAAATCCGTAAAGGCGTTGAACTGCAACCGTTCACCTGGCAACAAAAAACGCTTTATCTCACGGTAAGTATTGGCGTCGGTAGTGGTTGCGCATCGTACCGAACGCTGACCGATGACTTTAATAAATTGATGGTCGAAGCCGATACATGTCTGTATCGCTCGAAGAAAGATGGGCGCAACCGTACCAGCACTATGCGTTACGGTGAGGAAGTTGTCTGACATCTTTATTCATGCAGAGCGATTTTAACGGAATGTGTTCTACCACTTTATTGAGCGAATAAAAGGCGTAGTTCCTCGATTAAACCATGATCCGCTCCACACTTTTCTCATAAAACTGCTCATTAATCATCAGGAGTTGATCAAAACAGGGGTTCGGCGTATTAAAGTTTGCTAACCTGTCGTACCAATTCAAACAGGTTGTATGACTAATCAGAAGGGAACCCATTGTGAAAACACTAAATCGTCGCGATTTTCCCGGTGCACAGTATCCAGAACGTATCATTCAGTTTGGTGAAGGTAACTTCCTGCGCGCCTTTGTTGACTGGCAAATCGATCTCCTGAATGAGCACACCGATCTGAATTCTGGCGTGGTCGTTGTTCGTCCGATTGAAACTTCATTCCCGCCGTCATTGAGCACGCAGGATGGTCTGTACACCACCATTATCCGTGGTTTGAATGAGAAGGGGGAGGCGGTCAGCGACGCGCGTCTGATTCGCTCGGTTAATCGTGAAATCAGCGTCTACAGTGAATACGATGAATTCCTGAAACTGGCGCACAACCCGGAAATGCGCTTTGTTTTCTCTAACACCACCGAAGCGGGTATCAGCTACCATGCGGGCGATAAATTCGATGACGCGCCAGCGGTAAGTTATCCGGCAAAACTGACCCGTCTGCTGTTCGAACGCTTTAGCCATTTCAACGGAGCGCAGGATAAAGGTTGGATCATCATCCCATGTGAACTGATCGACTATAACGGCGATGCACTGCGTGAACTGGTGCTGCGCTACGCGCAAGAGTGGGCACTACCAGAAGCATTTATTCAATGGCTGGATCAGGCTAACAGCTTCTGTTCTACGCTGGTGGACCGTATCGTTACCGGTTATCCGCGTGATGAAGTGGCTAAACTGGAAGAAGAACTGGGTTATCACGATGGTTTCCTCGACACCGCTGAACACTTTTACCTGTTTGTGATTCAGGGGCCGAAATCCTTAGCGACTGAGCTGCGTCTGGACAAATATCCGCTCAACGTGCTGATTGTTGACGATATTAAACCGTATAAAGAGCGCAAAGTGGCAATCCTCAACGGTGCACACACGGCGCTGGTGCCGGTGGCGTTCCAGGCAGGGCTGGATACTGTAGGTGAAGCGATGAACGATGCTGAAATTTGTGCATTCGTTGAAAAAGCCATCTACGAAGAGATTATTCCGGTACTGGATTTGCCTCGTGATGAACTGGAATCTTTCGCCAGTGCAGTCACCGGACGTTTCCGTAATCCGTACATCAAGCATCAGCTGCTGTCTATCGCGCTTAACGGTATGACCAAGTTCCGCACCCGTATCCTGCCGCAGCTGCTGGCAGGGCAGAAGGCAAATGGCACACTTCCGGCGCGCCTTACTTTCGCATTAGCGGCATTGATTGCGTTCTATCGCGGTGAGCGTAATGGAGAAACATATCCGGTACAGGACGATGCGCACTGGCTGGAACGTTATCAGCAACTCTGGAGCCAGCATCGTGACGGTGTTATCGGCACCCAGGAACTGGTTGCTATTGTATTGGCTGAAAAAGACCACTGGGAGCAGGACCTGACGCAAGTGCCTGGTCTGGTCGAGCTGGTTGCTAATGACCTGGATGCGATTCTCGAAAAAGGAATGCGCGAAGCTGTACGTCCGTTGTGCTAATACTCTGAACCCGGTTTCGACCGGGTTTCTTATTTCACTATATTAGTTACAACATCCTATTTGCCTTTATCATTAACAGGTGCCACATGCAGCACCTGTTAATGTTGTAAGCTTATAGGTAATTTGTAAGTAGTGTCTTGAGAATGTGATCGTAATCACGTTTAATAGGGCGACTTTTCCACGCCTGAAGATAACCATGATCGTTCGTCCACAACAACACTGGCTGCGCCGTATTTTTGTCTGGCACGGTTCAGTATTATCCAAGATATCCTCGCGCTTACTACTCAATTTTCTCTTTTCTATCGCTGTTATTTTCATGCTGCCCTGGTACACGCATCTGGGTATTAAATTTACCCTCGCACCATTCAGCATTCTCGGTGTCGCCATCGCCATCTTCCTTGGTTTTCGTAATAACGCCGGTTACGCCCGTTATGTTGAAGCGCGAAAACTTTGGGGACAGTTGATGATTGCCTCTCGGTCGTTACTGCGTGAGGTAAAAACGACATTGCCGGATTCGGCAAGTGTAAGGGAGTTTGCCCGGCTGCAAATCGCCTTCGCCCACTGTTTACGCATGACATTACGCAAACAACCACAGGCGGAAGTGCTGGCACATTATCTCAAGACTGAAGATCTTCAGCGTGTACTGGCTTCAAACACTCCAGCTAACCGTATTTTGTTGATAATGGGGGAGTGGTTGGCGGTTCAGCGCCGCAATGGGCAGCTTTCAGATATCCTGTTTATTAGCCTCAACGATCGGCTTAACGATATTTCAGCGGTTCTGGCAGGCTGCGAGCGCATTGCCTATACGCCAATTCCCTTTGCCTACACCCTGATTTTGCATCGTACCGTTTATCTGTTTTGTATCATGCTGCCGTTCGCGCTGGTCGTGGACCTGCATTACATGACGCCTTTTATCTCTGTGCTGATATCCTACACTTTTATTTCGCTGGATTGTCTGGCGGAAGAACTGGAAGATCCCTTCGGTACTGAAAACAATGATTTACCGCTGGATGCCATCTGCAACGCTATTGAAATTGACCTGTTACAGATGAACGATGAAGCAGAAATTCCAGCAAAAATTCTTCCCGATCGTCATTACCAGCTGACGTAATATTTACTCCGTACGCCGGGCAACAATAAACAGACGCGGAAATGCCAGCAGTATCTCTCCGTTCTCTTGCAGTGGATACTGCTCTTCCAGCATCTGATGGTAGCGCGTAAGAAAATGCTGCTGTTCGCTCTCGGTCAGATCCTGTAACCACGGACGTAATCCAGTGGCGCTCACCCAGTCAATAATCGCCTGGTGCGACGGCATCTGGTGATAGTAGGTGGTTCGCCAGATATCGACTTCACATCCGGCTTCGCTCAAAATATCGTAGTAAGCATGAACGCCAGCCAGCGGCTCACGCCCGCGATCCGGATAATTTTGTTCCCAGGCGACTTCGCGCATGAGCACATGGGTTGGCTCTAGCCAGTTATCCGGCATTTGTACCGCCAGCACGCCCTGCGGACTGAGTAACGAAACCAGATGAGGGAACAGTTCGTAATGGTCGGGCAGCCATTGCAGCGAGGCATTAGCAAAAATCAGATCGAGTGCCTGTTCCGGTTGCCAGTTGCGGATGTCTGCTTCCACGAACTGGCAGTCTGGCAAAGCACTGCGCGCTTCAGCAATCATCGCCGGAGACGAGTCGATGCCTGTTATCCTGGCCGCAGGCCAACGTTGATGTAGCAGGGCGGTGCTGTTACCTGGGCCACAGCCAAGATCGGCAACGTATTCGATATTCTCCAGCGGCACTCTGGCAAGCAGCTCCACCGCCGGACGCGATCGTTCAGCGGCAAAGTGCAGATATAAAGAGGGGTTCCAGTCAGACATATTTTTACTCCCGTCAGCGCGTTACCCCAATTGTAGATAAAACTGATAAATTCGCCTCACGGCATCAATCCATTGAACAGACGTTTTTTACGCGGCCCGGTCATTAAAGATTCCAGTTTTGCGACACAGGTTTTGTAGTGGGGCGTGGTTTTATGGAACGCCACTGCGTCTTCATCTTTATAAGCTTCGTAGATATAAAAGCGCGAATTCACTTCCGGGTCCTGTAAGACATCGAAGCGCAAATTGCCTTCTTCCTGTACCGAGCCCAGGTGGTTCTGGCGAAAAACTTCGATAAACTCGTCAACCTTGTCTTCATGAACGTTAATTTCAACCAGTGTGACGTGCATAATTCTTCTCCTTAAATCCGCAGTTACTGTTTTTCACTCAGATAGAGTTCATATGCCCGATCAGCCGTTTCGTTATGGTGTACCACCGCCTGTACGGCTTTCATCATCGCCACCGGATGGTCAGACTGGAAAATATTACGCCCCATATCCACACCAGAAGCGCCCTGATCGATAGCCTGCCAGCACATTTCCAGCGCCTCGCGCTCCGGTAATTTTTTACCGCCAGCAATAACAATGGGTACCGGACATCCGGCAACAATCCGTTCAAAACCTTTATCGACATAATAAGTTTTGATAATCTGCGCCCCCATTTCAGCGGCGATTCGGGTAGCCAGCGAGAAATAACGCTGATCGCGCACCATATCTTTGCCCACGCCAGTGACTGCCATGGTCGGCATTCCTACTTTCATTCCGGCATCGACCAGCTGAATAATATTTTTGATCGACTGATGTTCATATTCGCTGCCGATATAAACCTGCGCTGCCACCGCGCAACTGTTCAGGCGCACGGCGTCATCCATCGATAACGCCACGGCTTCATTACTTAATTCCGCCAGAATAGAGTTCGCACCAGACGCCCGCAGTACTACCGGCTTATTGGTCGCCGGGGGGACTACGCTGCGCAAAATGCCGCGCGTACACATTAATACATCGGCATGTTCAAACAGCGGGGCGATATTTATATCAATGCGTTCAAGTCCGGTAGTCGGCCCCTGAAAATAACCATGGTCAAAGGCCAGCATCACGGTTTTACCCGTTTTCGGATTAAATATCCGCGATAAGCGTGACTGCATTCCCCAATCCAGCGCACCGCAACCTTTCAGGGTAAAAGGGATATTTTGTTGCGGTTGATCGGTACGAAAATCTTTACCATCTTTAATATCGTCTAAATCTGCCATAACGTACTCCGGTTAAGTAATGCACATCAGAAATCGTATTTGCCGATATTCTCTTTGTTGAATATCACGCGCTCCGGTAACAGTACGATGCCATTACCATCCGCTTCGTAGTCATAGCCCTGAACGCTGTTTGGCGAGACTTCCACCTGACCTACGCCCTGGATATCCAGCTTGTCGCCCGTTTTCATTGATCCTTTTTTCAATAATGCATCCGCGACATAAACTGAAATTTTGCCTTGCTGAACCACATCCCACAGGCCAAATTCTTTCACCGTGCCGCGCTCTACATACGGACGCATCACGTTTGGCGTACTGAATCCGACAATCGCAACTTTGTCATTTTTCAGGTTTTCTGCGGCTTGTGCGGCAGCTGGCAGGGCATTGGCATCGGGGGCGATAATGGCGTCGAGATCGCTATACGCTTTTAATATTCCTTCTGCGGTTTGTAACGATTTAGTGGCATCGTTATAGCCAAACTGCGTAGTGACAATTTCCCAGCCTGGATGCTCTTTGGCGATTTTCGCTTTCGCTTCTTTCACCCACTGGTTTTGGTCCGTAACGGTGGGGCTTGAGTAGAAAAACGCGACTTTGGCTTTGTCTTTATTCACCTGACGCGCCGCCATATCCACCAACATACCTCCCAACTGGGTGGGCGTTCCCTGATTAATGTAGTAAGAGCGGCACTCCGGTTTAGTATCAGAGTCCCAGGTCAGCACTCTCACACCACGTTGCATGGCGCGTTTCAGTGCCGGACACAAGCCATCAGGCGAAACCGCAGAAACGATAATGGCGTTATAACCCTGATTGACGAAGTTATTAATCAACTGTACCTGACCAGAAACACTGGGTTCTGTCGGCCCGTCGTAGGTCACATCAACGCCCAGCTCTTTACCCGCTTGTTGTGCGCCGTTGCCACCGCTGGTAAAAAATCCCACGCCAACCAGTTTGGGAATAAAAGCAATACGCTCTGCGGCCTGCACATTCATAGAGATTGCGGCAATGCCAAGAGCGCTAAGTAAGGCGATTTTCTTAAAGCGATGAAGTGTCATGAAGATATCCTTTATGGCAATGGGTTATTGGCCCGACGCGCCAGCCACTCTTTAATTTGCTGGCGATGCAGGCTAACGGAACGACCTACGACAACGACGATAAGCAGCGCACCGGAAAGGGCGCTGGACACCTGATTTGGCACTCCTGCCATTTGCAAACCTTGTTGCAAATATCCCACTAGTAAAACCGCAATGGCGGTGCCGATAATCGAACCGGAACCACCATAAATATTGGCACCGCCAAGCACCACGGCGGTGATGGCGGGCATCAGAAACGACGCACCGAGATCGGAACGTGCTGAACCAAAATACGATACCAGCAGCACAGCGGCGACCGCAGACGCCAGCCCCGTCATGGCATAGAGCGCACATAAGGTGCGGTTAACTGGAATCGCGCTATAAAGCGCCACGCGCGGGCTTTGCCCAATCAAAAACACATTACGTCCGGCATGGGTTTTATGCAGCCAGAGCCAGAAAACGAGGAGACATATCAGAAAGATAATCAGCGGAACGGGGAGTCCCAGCACATCCAGGTTAGCGAAATCTGTAAACGCCATCGGGAATCCACCAATACCTTCGTACCCCGTCGCTCCGGCCATCCCGGAAAGCAGCAGAGCGCTTCCGGCAAACAGATACAGCGTGCCAAGCGTAATCACCAGCGGGTTAACTTTGGTATAGATAATTAATCCGGCGTTAATCAGCCCGCACAATGCGCCGAGCAGAAAGGTCAGAAGAATCGCCAGCGGCATCGGCACGCCGCTTTGAAACAGTACGCCTAATGCAATGGCGCACAAGCCGATGGTCGAGCCAAACGAAATATCGATCCCGCCACTGACAATCACCATCGTCAGCGGTAGGGCGACAATGCCAATGCAGATAAAGTCACTGGTGCTGAACAGCAACATATTGAGATCTAACATCCGCGGGTTAATTGCACCAAATGCGACAATCTCAATAACGAGCAGTGCGGCAAGAGCTAGTTCCCAACCGTAGCGAATACGCATTACGCGGCCTCCCGTTTTTTACCTGACGAAGCGGGTTTAACGGATGGCGGTGGCGTCATAAAGCGGGCATATTTTTGCCGCCGTAGATTACGTTCCAGCGCACAACGCAGGCGTCCATCAAACACCAGCACCGCCAGCAGAACCAGGCCCGCGATAAAATCATTCCACCATGCCGGAATGCGCAACAGCACCAGTACACTATCGATCTGCGTCAGGAACCATGCGCCGAGTACCGCACCGATGATCGCACCGGAACCGCCGAGCAAACTAATACCGCCCAGCACGCAGGCTGCAATCGCTTTCATCTCCAGCCCGGTACCGGTCTGGTTGGGAATAAAACCGATCTGCGAAGCAAACACAATCCCCGCCAGTGCCGCCATGCAGCCGTTCAACGAAAATGCCACAATCCTAATGGCTTCCGTACGAACGCCCAGTTGACGAGCGCCCTGCAAATTATCGCCCGTGGCATAAAAACTGCGTCCAAACGCCGTCTTCGCCAGCAGCCAGGCCATAAATGCCACCAGAATTATCGTCAACCAACCAATTGCTGAAACGCCAAACAGCAGCGGGGCGGAGAGTTGTTTCAGTTCGGCGGGTAACCCCTCAATCCATTTACCGCCAGTCCACAGCAACATGATGCCCCTGTACAATCCTAATGTACCGAGCGTGGCAACAATGGCAGGGATCTTTAGCCACGCGACCAGGACACCGTTGAAAAATCCCGCGAGCAAACCAAGCAGTAAAGTCGCGACACAAGCAACAGGTAGTGAATACCCCGCGTTCAGTAACATTCCCAACAGCACTGCGCACATTCCGGTAATCGAACCTACCGAAACATCGATATTGCGCGTGAGCATCACCAGCGTCGCGCCCATTGCCAGCAGGATCAGGATTTGCGCGCTGCTATAAACCATGGTCAGCGTTTGCATACTTAAATACTGGCGGTCGAGAAAACCGGGTAATACAAACAGCAACACCACCGCCAGCAGTGCCGTGATTTCACGGTTGTTCTGGATAAACTTCAGCATGATGCCTCCTGACGCTGACTATCGCCGAAGGCAACGCGCATAATGGTCTCGACATTAATATCGCGTCCGGTCAATGCAGAGTGGGCAATTTCGCCCTGATGCATCACATATACGCGATCTGCCATCAGTTCGATCTCTTCCAGATCAGAGGAGATAAGCAGCACAGCCACATTTTGTGCGGCGATGCTGCGCAACAGCTGGTAGATATCATTACGGGCCGAGACATCCACGCCGCGCGTCGGCTCATCGACAATCAAAACTTGCGGCGAAGCTTCCAGACATTTGGCAATCAGGATTTTTTGCTGGTTGCCGCCGGATAAGGTCCGCGCAGCTTGTTCCGGTTGGTTAAATTTAATATTCAGAGCCCGACGATAACGTTCCAGTGTGGCGTTATCTTTCGCGGTTTTCGCCCAGAATCCACGAAGGTTATGAGTAAGGGCGCAGACATTCCAGGCCAGCGAAGCATCGAGATTCAGTCCGGATGACTGGCGATCTTCCGGCAGATAAACCAGACCGCGCAGTAAACGTTCTCCAGTGGATAATCTATTGATCTCTTTACCATTCAGCATAATGCGTCCGCCACGCAAAGTACGCAGACCATAGAGCGTCTCGGCCAGTTCTGTGCGTCCGGCCCCCACCAGCCCAGCCAGACCCAGAATTTCTCCGGCATTAAGCGTCAAGCTGACATTCATAAAACCTTCGCCGGTCAGGTTTTCCAGTGTCAGCACCGGCGTTCCGGCGGCATGTTGTGGGCGGTTGCCAGGTAACTCCAGCCATAATTTTTGGCTGGCAGAGAGCGATTTTTCCCGTAGCGCTGGCGTGATGGCCTGAATAATATCGTCGGTAGACAGTTCGCTGGTTTTGCCGCTTAAGGCGATGGTTCCGTCGCGCATCACGCTAATTCGATCGGCAATCTGGCGAATTTCCGGCAGCTTATGCGAGATAAAAACAATACCCACGCCAGTAGCAAGCAACTCTTGCAAGCGACTAAACAAACGTTCGGTTTCGGCGGGGGTAAGCGAGGCGGTAGGTTCATCGAGGATCAGAATCCGCGAGTCGCGCATCAGCCCGCGGAGGATTTCCACCATTTGGCGATCGGCGACATCCAGCGATCCTGCCAGACTATGCAGATCAAACTGGCAGCCCAGCGCCGCCAGCAAGTTCTTCAGTTTCTGCATGGAGAGCTGTTTTTTTGCCAGCCCAAACAGAATGTTTTCTTTTATCGACAGGCTTGGGAAAAGCAGCGGTTCCTGGGGAACGAGATAAATACCCAACTGATGAGCATGAACTGGCGTTAATCTGGTGTAGTTGTTGCCCCCAATCTCCAGCGTACCGCTATCAGCAGGGGTAATACCGGCAATGATCTTCATTAACGTCGATTTACCGGCACCATTGCCGCCAAGTAGGGCGTGGACTTCCCCCTGATGCAACGTAAAATCGATGCCTTTCAGGACATTAACCCCTGAATACTGTTTATAAACCGAGCGGGCGCAAAGTAGCGGTAACGCGCGGGTATCACTCGTTAGCATGTTTCCCCCGTTCAGTTTTGCAGGTGAGTTTTGAACAAATGTATTTCTGCTTTCAATTTGTTCATAAACCTTAGGTGGACATTGCACATATTTCCGACGAATAGATCACAATTTATGCTATTTTGATTTTCACGGTTGCGTTTGTTCATGCTCGTAGAGTCAAACTGTGGTTGCTATCACAGATATAAATGCGCAAGAACTGAACAATTGCATTAAAGATTTAAATATGTTCAAAGTGAAGAATGAATTATGACAATCAACGATTCGGCAATTTCAGAACAGGGAATGTGTGAAGAAGAACAGGTCGCGCGGATCGCGTGGTTTTACTATCACGACGGGCTGACCCAGAGCGAGATCAGCGAGCGTCTCGGGCTGACTCGCTTGAAAGTGTCGCGATTACTGGAAAAAGGGCATCAGTCCGGCATTATTCGCGTGCAGATTAATTCTCGCTTTGAAGGCTGTCTGGAATATGAAACTCAATTACGTTGTCAGTTTTCGCTGCAACATGTCCGGGTGATCCCTGGGCTTGCGGATGCTGATGTCGGCGGGCGACTAGGGATAGGCGCGGCGCATATGTTGATGAGTTTACTTCAACCACAACAGATGCTGGCGATTGGTTTTGGCGAGGCAACCATGAATACGCTGCAACGCTTAAGTGGTTTTATTTCGTCGCAGCAAATTCGCCTGGTCACGCTCTCCGGTGGCGTCGGTTCTTATATGACGGGTATCGGGCAGCTTAATGCGGCGTGCAGTGTGAATATTATTCCGGCTCCGCTGCGGGCATCCTCCGCTGACATTGCCCATACGCTAAAAAATGAAAATTGCGTCAAAGATGTTCTGTTAGCCGCACAAGCTGCGGATGTGGCGATTGTCGGCATTGGGGCCGTGAGTCAACAAGACGACGCGACGATCATTCGCTCCGGCTATATCAGTCAGGGCGAACAGTTAATGATTGGTCGAAAAGGGGCGGTTGGCGACATCTTAGGCTACTTTTTTGATGCAAAAGGTGACGTTGTCACGGATATCAAAATACATAACGAACTGATTGGCTTACCTTTAAGCGCGCTGAAGACCATTCCCGTCCGGGTTGGCGTGGCAGGGGGAGAAAATAAAGCCGAAGCCATCGCCGCTGCAATTAAAGGCGGCTATATCAACGCACTGGTTACCGATCAGGACACAGCAGCGGCGATTTTACGTAGTTAAATTTGCATGACCTTATTACCGGGAATGATGGAGAACGTATAGAGGAACAGACAGAACGCATAAGCCGAGGATAATCTAATGGCTCGACTCTTTACCCCTTCAGAATCAAAGTACTACCTGATGGCGCTGGATGCAGGCACCGGAAGTATTCGGGCTGTGATATTCGACCTGGAAGGCAATCAAATAGCAGTGGGACAGGCGGAGTGGCGGCATCTGGCAGTACCGGACGTTCCTGGTTCTATGGAATTTGATCTCAACAAAAACTGGCAACTGGCGTGTGAGTGTATGCGCCAGGCGCTGCACAACGCCGGCATAGCCCCGGAGTATATCGCTGCCGTTTCGGCATGTTCGATGCGCGAAGGCATTGTTTTATATAACAATGAAGGAACACCGATCTGGGCCTGCGCCAATGTGGATGCCAGAGCGGCGCGCGAAGTTAGCGAACTTAAAGAACTGCACAACAATACCTTTGAAAACGAAGTTTATCGCGCCACCGGACAAACGCTGGCTTTAAGCGCTATTCCCAGATTACTTTGGCTGGCGCACCATCGTTCTGATATCTACCGACAGGCGTCGACCATCACCATGATCAGCGACTGGCTGGCCTATATGCTCAGCGGTGAACTGGCGGTGGATCCCTCTAACGCTGGCACCACGGGACTTCTTGATCTAACCACCCGTGACTGGAAACCTGCATTGCTGGATATGGCCGGACTGCGGGCCGATATTCTTTCTCCTGTCAAAGAAACCGGCACATTGCTGGGCGTGGTAAGTTCACAAGCGGCGGAACTCTGCGGTCTGAAGGCGGGCACTCCGGTGGTCGTTGGAGGAGGCGACGTGCAACTTGGTTGCCTGGGGTTAGGCGTTGTCCGTCCGGCACAAACCGCTGTTCTTGGCGGTACATTCTGGCAGCAAGTTGTAAATTTAGCCGCGCCGGTGACAGACCCAGAAATGAACGTGCGCGTTAATCCTCATGTTATTCCTGGCATGGTACAAGCTGAATCTATTAGCTTTTTTACCGGACTCACCATGCGCTGGTTCCGCGATGCTTTCTGTGCCGAAGAAAAACTGATTGCCGAACGTTTAGGCATCGACACCTATACGTTGCTTGAAGAGATGGCAAGTCGTGTGCCGCCTGGGTCGTGGGGCGTAATGCCGATATTCTCCGACAGAATGCGCTTTAAAACCTGGTATCACGCTGCGCCTTCCTTTATTAATTTGTCTATTGACCCGGATAAATGTAACAAAGCGACATTGTTCCGTGCGCTGGAAGAAAATGCGGCGATTGTATCAGCGTGTAACTTGCAGCAAATCGCTGATTTCTCGAATATTCATCCTTCATCGTTAGTCTTTGCAGGCGGAGGTTCAAAAGGGAAATTATGGAGTCAAATTCTCGCTGATGTCTCGGGATTACCCGTCAATATTCCGGTGGTCAAAGAAGCCACCGCATTAGGATGTGCCATTGCAGCTGGCGTCGGTGCCGGAATTTTTTCATCAATGGCAGAAACCGGAGAACGCCTGGTTCGCTGGGAACGGACGCACACACCAGACCCGGAAAAGCATGAACTTTATCAGGATTCACGCGATAAGTGGCAGGCAGTTTATCAGGATCAGCTGGGGCTGGTTGATCATGGACTGACGACGTCGTTATGGAAAGCGCCTGGGTTATAGTTTCATTGACAGCCACATCATGATGACTGTGGCTGTTAGTTTTTGAGTATTGGTATTCTTATTTCCCTTCTTTAGAGCTGGCTTGTTAAATGCCAGCTTGCAGATTCATCGTTCCATCACCAGTACTATATTCAAGGGAAAATCGCTATTTTTCTTAAAGCATTAAGCATAACCCTTATTTTATAGCGAATATTCCTAAAGGCATTAATGGATTAAAAAGGGTTTTAATAAACTTCTGTTTTTAGCAATTAGTGCTATTCTTTGTTAAATATGATGATGATAATCTTCTTATTGAAAGAAACAGTTTTCTTATTAAGCAACAATAACTCATGGTTCATTTTTAAATAAAATAAGAACTATGCAATTTTTAATCTATCGATTAGAAAGTATTAGCAAATTAGCCAAATTGACACCTTCCCACCTCCAACCAACACTCAATACAGACCTCTGACAACTTAATAAGTTTCATTTTTAACGTCTGATGACTCATCTCTTTCGTGGCTGTATTGTTTGTATATGGAGCGTTTATATGAATAGAATCTTTCGCGTGATATGGAATTGCACCCTACAGGTATTTCAGGCCTGCTCGGAATTAACTCGCAGGGTAGGTAAAACATCAACGGTTAATTTGCGTAAATCCTCTGGATTGACAACGAAATTCAGTAGATTGACGCTGGGTGTTTTGCTGGCACTAAGCGGTTCAGCGTCTGGTGCGAGTCTGGAAGTTGATAATGGTCAGATTACCAATATTAATACTGATGTTGCTTACGATGCCTACCTGGTTGGGTGGTATGGCACTGGAGTGCTTAATATTTTGGCTGGCGGTAATGCCTCCTTAACCACTATTACTACCAGCGTCATTGGTGGTAATGAGGACTCAGAGGGCACCGTTAACGTTTTGGGTGGCACCTGGCGATTGTATGATAGCGGAAATAATGCAAGGCCTTTAAATGTGGGGCAATCCGGAACGGGGACGCTGAATATTAAACAGAAGGGTCACGTTGACGGAGGATATTTAAGGATAGGTTCTTCGACAGGAGGCGTCGGGACGGTCAATGTTGAAGGAGAGGACTCGGTTCTGACGACCGAATTATTCGAAATAGGGAGTTACGGTACAGGCTCATTAAATATTACGGATAAGGGTTACGTCACGAGTTCAATAGTCGCCATTGTAGGATATCAGGCGAACAGTAATGGTAAGGTTGTCGTTGAAAAGGGTGGCGAGTGGCTAATAAAAAATAATGATTCCTCAATTGAATTTCAAATTGGTAATCAAGGGACGGGCGAAGCAACTATTCGCGATGGGGGGCTGATTACGGCTGAAAATACGATTATCGGTGGCAACCTCACCGGTATCGGAACCCTGAATGTGCAGGATCAAGACTCTGTCATCACGGTACGCAGACTCTATAATGGATATTTCGGTAATGGCACAGTCAACATTTCCAATAATGGACTGATTAATAATAAAGAATATTCATTGGTGGGCGTTCAGGACGGGTCCCACGGTGTCGTCAACGTGACCGATAAAGGGCATTGGAATTTCCTCGGAACGGGCGAAGCTTTCCGCTATATCTATATCGGTGATGCTGGCGACGGTGAACTTAATGTCTCGAGTGAAGGCAAAGTAGATTCGGGAATTATCACTGCGGGGATGAAAGAAACAGGCACAGGCAACATTACTGTTAAGGATAAGAACTCCGTTATCACTAATCTCGGAACTAATCTTGGTTATGACGGCCACGGCGAAATGAATATCAGTAATGAGGGGCTTGTTGTCAGCAACGGAGGAAGCTCACTCGGTTATGGAGAAACCGGCGTCGGGAAGGTTAACATCACCACGGGGGGGATGTGGGAGGTCAATAAGAATGTCTATACCACTATTGGTGTTGCGGGCGTCGGAAACCTCAATATCAGCGATGGCGGTAAGTTCGTATCGCAAAATATTACTTTTTTGGGCGATAAAGCAAGCGGTATCGGCACACTGAACCTGATGGATGCGACATCATCGTTCGATACTGTAGGTATCAATATCGGTAATTTTGGTAGCGGCATCGTAAATGTCAGTAATGGTGCCACCCTTAATTCAACGGGCTATGGATTTATCGGAGGAAATGCCTCCGGTAAGGGGATAGTTAATATTTCAACGGATAGTCTCTGGAATTTAAAAACGTCATCTACTAACGCCCAATTGCTACAGGTCGGTGTATTAGGCACGGGTGAACTGAATATTACCACCGGAGGTATAGTTAAAGCGCGTGATACACAGATAGCTCTCAATGACAAAAGTAAGGGCGACGTGCGGGTGGATGGGCAGAACTCTCTTCTTGAAACATTCAATATGAACGTAGGGACGACTGGCACAGGTACGTTAACCCTGACGAATAACGGCACGCTGAATGTCGAAGGTGGAGAAGTTTACTTAGGTGTTTTTGAGCCTGCTGTAGGAACGCTAAACATTGGTGCTGCCCACGGTGAGGCTGCGGCAGATGCCGGGTTTATCACCAATGCGACGAAGGTGGAGTTCGGTCTTGGCGAAGGCGTTTTTGTCTTTAATCATACCAATAACAGTGATGCCGGCTACCAGGTCGATATGCTGATTACGGGTGACGATAAAGACGGAAAAGTGATGCATGATGCAGGCCATACGGTGTTCACTGCAGGGAATACTTATAGCGGCAAAACGCTGGTCAATGACGGCCTCCTGACTATTGCGTCACATACGGCAGATGGGGTAACAGGCATGGGTTCGAGTGAAGTAACCATTGCAAGCCCCGGTACGCTCGACATTCTCGCATCAACGAACAGCGCAGGAGATTACACGCTGACCAATGCGCTCAAAGGCGATGGCTTGATGCGAGTGCAGCTGTCATCCTCCGACAAAATGTTTGGCTTTACCCATGCAACAGGAACTGAATTCGCCGGTGTTGCCCAACTGAAAGACAGTACCTTCACACTGGAACGCGACAACACCGCTGTGCTTACTCACGCGATGCTTCAGTCTGACAGTGAAAATACCACATCGGTAAAAGTGGGAGAGCAATCCATTGGTGGACTAGCCATGAATGGCGGTACGCTCACTTTCGATACGGATATACCTGCTGCGACGCTTGCGGAGGGATATATCAGCGTCGATACACTGGTTGTCGGCGCGGGTGACTACACCTGGAAAGGCCGTAACTATCAGGTAAACGGGACGGGCGACGTGCTTATCGACGTGCCTAAACCGTGGAATGATCCCATGGCGAATAACCCTCTGACTACGCTCAATTTGCTGGAACACGATGATAGCCATGTCGGCGTTCAACTGGTGAAGGCGCAAACGGTTATTGGGTCGGGTGGCTCATTAACGTTACGTGATTTACAGGGTGACGAGGTGGAAGCGGACAAAACGTTACACATTGCACAAAACGGAACAGTGGTCGCCGAGGGTGATTATGGATTCCGACTCACGACCGCACCTGGTGATGGTTTGTATGTTAACTATGGGCTGAAAGCGCTGAACATCCATGGTGGGCAGACGCTGACGTTAGCCGAACATGGCGGAGCCTATGGCGCAACGGCCGATATGTCGGCAAAAATCGGTGGTGAAGGGGATCTGGCAATCAATACGGTGCGACAGGTTTCGCTTTCCAACGGTCAGAACGACTATCAGGGGGCAACCTATGTTCAGATGGGGACATTACGTACCGATGCGGATGGCGCGCTGGGCAATACTCGGGAACTGAACATCAGCAACGCGGCCATCGTCGATCTTAATGGATCGGAGCAGACGGTAGAGACATTCACCGGGCTGATGGGTTCGACTATTTTGTTCAAAGAAGGTTCGCTGACGGTGAATAAAGGTGGGATCAGTCAGGGCGAACTGACAGGTGGCGGAAACCTGAATGTTACAGGGGGAACACTGGCTATCGAGGGGCTTAATGCACGCTACAATGCGTTAACCAGCATTAGCCCAAATGCGGAAGTCAGCCTCGACAATACGCAGGGGTTAGGCAGAGGGAATATTGCCAATGACGGTCTGTTAACGCTAAAAAACGTGACCGGCGAACTGCGCAATAGCATAAGCGGTAAAGGTATCGTGAGCGCAACCGCCAGCACAGACATAGAGCTGGATGGCGATAATAGCCGCTTTGTGGGGCAATTCAACATCGATGCAGGCAGCGCGCTCAGCGTCAACGAGCAGAAAAACCTGGGTGATGCTTCCGTTATCAATAATGGCCTGCTCACCATCGCCACTGAGCGTAGCTGGGCGATGACGCACAGTATCACCGGTAGCGGCGATGTGACAAAACTGGGGACCGGGATCCTGACTCTTAACAACGATTCCGCGGCGTATCAGGGTACGACGGATATCGTGGGTGGTGAAATTGCTTTCGGTTCCGACTCTGCCATTAATATGGCAAGTCAGCACATTAATATCCATAACAGCGGTGTGATGTCGGGAAATGTCACCACTGCAGGTGATGTGAACATTATGCCTGGGGGGACACTGCGTGTCGCCAAAACCACTATCGGCGGCAATCTGGAGAATGGTGGCACGGTTCAAATGAATAGCGAAGGGGGGAAACCGGGGAATGTACTGACCGTTAACGGCAACTATACCGGAAACAATGGCCTGATGACGTTCAACGCGACGCTGGGCGGCGATAATTCACCCACGGATAAAATGAACGTGAAAGGCGATACCCAAGGGAACACTCGCGTTCGGGTTGATAACATTGGCGGCGTCGGTGCACAAACGGTCAACGGTATTGAACTCATTGAGGTTGGCGGTAATTCTGCAGGTAACTTCGCGCTGACCACCGGAACTGTCGAAGCTGGGGCTTACGTCTACACACTGGCTAAAGGGAAGGGGAATGACGAGAAAAACTGGTATCTAACCAGTAAATAGGAAGGCGTAACGCCACCGGATACACCCGATCCCATCAATAATCCTCCTGCTGTGGATCCGGAAGGCCCATCAGTTTATCGCCCGGAGGCCGGAAGCTATATCAGCAACATTGCCGCAGCCAACTCGCTGTTTAGCCATCGTTTACACGACCGTCTGGGTGAGCCGCAGTATACAGATTCACTGCATTCTCAGGATTCGGCAAGCAGTATGTGGATGCGTCATGTCGGAGGGCACGAACGTTCAAGGGCCGGTGACGGTCAGCTAAATACTCAGGCTAACCGCTATGTATTGCAGCTAGGCGGCGATTTGGCGCAGTGGAGTAGCAACGCGCAGGATCGCTGGCATCTCGGCGTCATGGCAGGCTATGCCAATCAGCACAGTAATACTCAGAGTAATCGTGTGGGTTATAAATCGGATGGGCGCATCAGCGGTTACAGCGCTGGGATGTACGCGACCTGGTATCAGAACGATGCGAATAAGACCGGCGCTTATGTTGACAGCTGGGCGCTGTATAACTGGTTTGATAACAGCGTCAGTTCCGATAACCGTTCTGCTGACGACTATGATTCTCGCGGTGTGACGGCCTCTGTTGAGGGTGGATATACCTTTGAAGCGGGAACATTTAGCGGCAGCGAAGGGACGCTGAATACCTGGTACGTCCAGCCACAGGTGCAAATCACCTGGATGGGTGTGAAAGATTCTGACCATACCCGGAAAGACGGAACACGCATTGAAACGGAAGGTGACGGAAACGTGCAAACGCGACTTGGGGTGAAAACCTACTTGAACAGTCATCACCAGCGTGACAATGGTAAACAGCGTGAGTTCCAGCCTTACATTGAAGCGAACTGGATCAACAACAGCAAAGTCTACGCCGTGAAGATGAATGGTCAAACCGTAAGCCGTGATGGTGCGCGTAATCTCGGTGAAGTACGTACCGGGGTTGAGGCGAAAGTAAATAACAACCTTAGCCTGTGGGGGAATGTCGGTGTGCAACTAGGTGATAAAGGCTATAGCGATACTCAGGGCATGCTGGGTGTGAAATATAGCTGGTAAACCGTATAAGCCGCATGTCGAAGATGGCATGCGGCTGCTTAATATTGCCGACTTCAAACGACTTTTAAATCCTCCTTTTTATCCGCGATCGCGGATATCACAGTGTTTATCCCGTAGAGCGGATAAGATGTGTTTCCTGATTGACTTTATCCCCACTAAAGGATAAAACTGATAATATCCCCTTGAACGGATAAATATGCTGTGGACGTATGACATGATGAGCTTTCAGAAGATCTATAGCCCAACGCAATTAGCGAATGCAATGAAACTGGTTCGTCAGCAAAATGGCTGGACGCAGAGCGAGCTGGCGAAAAAAATCGGTATTAAGCAGGCGACAATTTCCAATTTCGAAAACAATCCTGACAATACCACGCTCACGACATTTTTTAAGATTTTACAGTCGCTTGAACTCTCAATGACGCTATGCGACACGAAAAATGCCTCGCCAGAATCAACAGAACAGCAAGATCTGGAGTGGTAATGCCTAAACTTGTCACTTGGATGAACAACCAGCGGGTAGGCGAGTTAACGAAGTTAGCCAATGGCGCGCACACCTTTAAGTATGCACCGGAGTGGTTAGCCAACCGTTATGCCAGACCGTTATCACTTTCGCTGCCATTGCAGAGGGGGAATATCACCTCTGATGCCGTATTTAACTTCTTCGATAACCTGTTACCCGATAGCCCGATTGTACGTGACCGGATCGTTAAACGTTATCATGCTAAATCCAAGCAACCGTTTGATTTATTGTCAGAAATAGGGCGAGATAGCGTTGGTGCCGTAACGTTATTACCCGAAAATGAAACCATAACGCGCCCGATAATGGCATGGGAACAGCTCACTGAAGCCAGGCTTGAAGAAGTATTAACGGCTTATAAAGCAGATATCCCTCTAGGCATGATTAGAGAAGAAAATGACTTTCGCATCTCGGTTGCTGGCGCGCAGGAGAAGACAGCGCTGCTCAGAATAGGCAATGACTGGTGCATTCCGAAAGGAATAACGCCGACGACGCACATCATTAAATTACCGATTGGCGAAATCAGGCAGCCCAATGCGACGCTCGATCTCAGCCAAAGCGTTGATAATGAGTATTACTGTCTGCTGCTGGCGAAAGAACTTGGGTTGAATGTGCCGGACGCAGAAATCATTAAAGCGGGAAATGTGCGCGCGTTAGCGGTCGAACGTTTTGACAGGCGTTGGAATGCTGAGCGAACGGTTTTACTTCGCTTGCCACAGGAGGATATGTGTCAGACATTCGGTTTACCTTCATCGGTGAAATATGAATCAGATGGAGGCCCAGGCATCGCGCGGATCATGGCTTTTTTGATGGGGTCCAGCGAGGCGCTGAAAGATCGCTATGATTTTATGAAGTTTCAGGTGTTCCAGTGGTTGATTGGCGCAACGGATGGCCATGCAAAAAACTTCTCCGTATTTATTCAGGCTGGCGGCAGTTATCGACTCACGCCATTTTACGACATCATTTCAGCATTTCCGGTATTGGGTGGCGCAGGAATACACATCAGCGATCTCAAACTGGCAATGGGGCTTAACGCATCCAAAGGCAAAAAAACGGCAATCGATAAAATTTATCCGCGACATTTTCTGGCGACAGCAAAGGTGCTGAAATTTCCGGAAGTGCAGATGCATGAAATCCTGAGTGACTTTGCCAGAATGATTCCGGCAGCACTGGATAACGTGAAGACTTCATTACCGACAGATTTTCCGGAGAACGTGGTGACGGCAGTTGAAACCAATGTGTTGAGGTTGCACCGTCGGTTAAGCCGAGAATACGGTATTAAGTAAGATATGGGGTTTGGACGTTGTTAATGAGCAGGACAATCATGACCGCCAACGACTGGATTCTGCCTTGGTTTATGTTTGTCAAAGCTCAGTGAAAATGTCTAATCACTGGCTCATTAGAAATGTCCATATGTTGAAAAGGCCGCTGCGAAAAACCCTCCCGCAGCGGCCTCTTTAGCATAACGTCATTATGCGAACCAATTATGGTTTGAGTTTATACTTCTGACCATTAATGATTTTTTTGATTAACTCTAATGCAGCGGGGGAATATTTATGAACACCTTCCTTCCCCGTTTTCACTAGCACATGATAGTTATTATCTGAGGATTTAATATTAAAACCAGTTTCCTTGTGTATTCTTTCTAATACTTTATGGACGTAATGCCAAGATCCCATATCAAGTAATTTTGCAAGTTCAGATATGGTGTAGGGATAGCTTGCGTTAAGTGCTTGACCATTATTTAACTCTGCAATTCCATAAAGTTTCGCTAACACGTTATCTTGCTCAGCAATGTTCTTAAGCATTTCAAAATCATATGGAAGCTCTTGTTTTACAAGAGATTGAGAGGCAAATGTATAGGTTCTGGCTAATAGCGCCCTGACTAATTTTGGGTTAACACTGATTTCTGGCGTATTTGACGATAGGGCATCATAAATCCAACCGAAATCATTGGCATAGATCACTTTGATTCGGATGCTTTTATTTTCACCAACACCAATCAAAATCTCTTTCTGGTGTGAACCTGTACCTTCACATTCTGGACTAAAGGAAACCAAATAAATATTCGGAATCAAAGCGTTATTCGGCGCAATTATCTCATCAATATCAGACAGGATGGCTTTAATATTCTCATCATTAATACTATAGCCAATGAAGAACAACGGATGCTCGACGAAATATGTTAAAAGTTTTGCACTGATATACTTTTTACGCTTATAAAACTCAACATAATCTTCATTTGTTATAATGATGCTTTCTGGTTCTTTACTACTGCCGTGAATCTTCATGATTTCACCGTATGTAGTATAGTTAACAGTCACAACATTATGGCCAACTATCGGTTGGTAGTTATCAAATATCTTTTCAAGCAGATCGTCATAGTTTGTTGTAATAATGGCATGGGGCCTTACTTTTTTTAACTTTTCAATTTCTTCAGTGTACTCCATTGCTGAAAAATCAACCGAGTCTGAAAGGTTATTCAACAATGTTGCAATCTCATGCTTGATATAAATATCTTTAGAGCTTTTTCCATTGAAATACTGTTCAGGATAACGAGATGTCCCCACATCCCAAGCCCACTCAGCGTATGACTCAGAAAAATCACTTGCTATCAATGGTTTATTGTCATTTCTTGTTTGACTGTAGTAACCATACGGGCGAGTGATTAATGGGCAAGTTTCAGCGAGATACTTTAACAGGTTTTCCCAATCAGGAGCTTTCAAGTAGCGTTGAGATACCCCTGCACCCATAAAGAGAATTGGCTGTACCTGTAAACCTTCAAGACATGATTTGATATCTTCAATTATTTCTGTCTGATATTCAGAGAAGTCCATACTTTAGCCTTTAGGATGTGAGATGCTGGAGTAGTAAATCGCCGCGGAGCGGTTCGGGGTTCTGTGACACTCGAATTTTACCTCGGTTATATAATATCATTGAAGTTATTTGCATTTCTCAGAAATCTTCTCTGGCTTTAATTGCTATAGCCGAAAGATAGCGCACACATCGCCGTTGGTCAGTTAGTACGAGGTTTCCGCCAAGTTCACCTTTTACCAAAGATGGCTTCAGAGCTTCCCTGAAGCTTTATCATGGCTTCAAGTAGGTCATCTTCGTTCAGTGAGCGCTGAGATTTGTTGATGCTAGGGGCGTGCCGTCTGCGGGAAGGCTCATCACCAGAACAAGGTAACGATTGTGAGCGATTATTGTCCCGTTTTGTCTGGATCTGACGGGCAACATCCAACACATGGCCAAGTCTCTTGTTATCTACAATGGCGACGCTCTCAACCTCAGAAAGCCGGTCATAGGTGGAGTAGGGCAGCAGCATGCCATTTAGTCGCAGCTCCTTATGTCCGTCAGGATAATGCCAGACATCAATGTACTTGCCGATGGCTCTTCGACTGTATTCGCTGTCCTCAATCAGATAGAGGATTTTATCGTATTGTACAGTCAGACTTTTTGATACACGCCGGGGCTCTCGCCAGGTAAATTCCGCATCAAGGTCATCGTCTAGTGCCAGTGGCCGGTGCGCGTTAAAATCATGCAAGGGCGCTTTGGCAAAGCGTCGGTTGTAATCCGCAATGTATTCTTCTGCAAATCCATTGGCCGCTTCTATAGTACAGATTCCCCTAAGCCTGAGTTCCTTAACCAGCCGGTCCTGAAGGGTTAGATGAGCACGTTCCACACGGCCTTTTGCCTGACTGGTTTCTGCGCACAGCGGTGTGATATTGAGGGAGCGCATGGCCCTGGCAAACTGAGTTTCACCGGGACCGAGGGTAGCATGCTTATTGTTTACCCGGAAGACATTGGCTTTGTCGCTGTAGAGGATCATGGGCTTACCATGTTTTTCGATATAGCCAAGAGTTGCTTCAAAATAGGTAAATGTGGATTCAGATTTCACAAACAGCAAGTGCATCAGGCGACTGGTGGCATCGTCAACATAGACAAGAGCTGTACAGGGTCGACCCCGGTTTTCAAACCAGTGGTGGTCACAGCCATCAATTTGTATCAGCTCGCCAGTACAAGGCCGCCGGTAACGAGGCTGATGAATTTTAGGTGCGCGCTGTCTGCGTGGGATCCAGAGTCCGGCTTTTATCATGAGACGTCGGATGGTTTCTTTGCCAAGGACCAGACCGTGAACTTCCTCCAGTTTTTCCCGCGCCAGCGTGGGGCCAAAATCACGGTATTGCTCCCTGATTATACTGAGAGCCTGATCTGTCAGTGACGCTGGCAACAGACGGTTACCAGTGCGGCCACGACTCTGGTTGTTCATGCCAAGCGGTCCGAGTTGACGATAGCGTTTCAGCAGTCGGCTGCAATGACGTGGTGTAATGCCGAGCATCTCCGCAGCTTGGCCAGGACGCAGATTGCGATCGATGACATCCTGAAGGATTTTGAGGCGGTTGATTTCTTTCACGTTGAACATCCCGGCGTCATGTATAGCCATAGAAAACTCCTCATCAGGAAAAGTGAGTCGTTGTCTAGACATACAGGTCTGAGAACTATAGCCTGGACATTCCAATGAGCCACAAATAGACATTAGCATTGAGCCTCTACAATGTTGGTGCGCATAATGTATATTATGTTAAATAGCCTACGATGGTAAACAACTTCATATCTCTCCATTGCCTCTCACGAAAGGAACTGGACACACTGATCAAGCACGAATTACAACTGATGCTGGCTGAAGGCTTTGACAAGTCCCCTATTTCCGCCAAGGCCCTGCATATTCGGCTCAAGGCAAAAGGTATCGTTAACGGTGGTTTAAGTACGCTGAGCAGCCTTGAGCGAAAACGCCTAATTGCTGCCTATGTTGATCAGCAACTTGGCCCGTTGAATCTACGCCCAAAAGAAAAACAGCAATACGTCAACCGCAAAACCCGTCAGGCCTTGCTGGCCAGAAACCAGCAGTTGCAGGCGGAAGTCAGTGAACTGCAAGACCAACTGGCGCAGAATACCCTATCGTTGATAGAAATTGTCAAAGCGGTAAAAATCAATACGGTTATTCCGGTGGAAAGTCTGTTGCCAAACATGTAATTCGGGAGTTACACAAGTCGTCATAATGCTGGTTATAATTTTCGGCAAAGGGCATGGACGATTTATTTCCGTCATTCTGTATATTGCTTACCTTCCCAAATTTCTCCAACCGTTAGTTGGAGAAATTAGATGAGTCGTAAATCATGAATAAACCCCTTGCTCTATTCGAAAAATGAGCATGGCAACTTTCAACACCCCCTCTTCTGAGTCCATTATCTCAGAGGGCGTTTTCCACTGTAATGCTCTGTTTGGTTCATTGCACCAGTTTAATGCTGCACTTTCGTTACCTTCAAAAAGATCAATAGCCTTTTGAAGAACATCATTTTTTGTCAGCATGTTTTACACCTGAAGACGTTTTGAGTGCTTCGATAAGACTACTTCGCTCTTCCTCTGTCATCCGGGATATGAGCAATGCAAGTTCTGCTGTTGTCTGATCATCACAAAAAGGCACGTTTAACTCTGCCGCCATCCGTCGAATCGTATCAATATCGGGGACATGGCGCCCTTTCTCATAATGATTCATACGACTGCTAGCCGATGCGGGATCAAAGCCAACATGAAGAATTGATAATTGCCGTGCCGAGCAGAGAAAATGAATTCCGGAAACTTTCTCTTGAGCAAGATAAAACACATATTAAGATAAATGAAAAAATAAAAACACTGATTAGGATTGGTAATAAAAATATTACAATAAGGCAATGAATTTTAAAAAGGATTTGAAGTTTAATACAGTCATGAAAAAGAGAGGGCAAAGCCGACCCCGCCCTCTCCCTTCATGCACTGATAAGCCTCACTAATAGGAGTGTTAGCAGCGCGTACCACTGTATGCTAGACCTGAAAAATATAATCTCAGCCAGTCCCAGATGCAACCTTTAACACTTCAACGCAACAAATTAAACAACGAATAGCCACAAACGTGTAGACAGTGCACTGATACGGATAAAAGTAACGCTCCTGAATTGCTCAATCAATGATATATACCCTGTTTTACTGACATATCTGACAGCGGGTGGATTTCCTTCAATTATTGATATAACACCATACGCACTACATCTGTCTCCACCAGAATATGAGGTGAAATTGTTGCGCACCGGTTAATCCGGGTGTACTGGTCAAACTGTTTTTACGGTGCGCCTGTTTTATAGCCTTCAGTTGCGCAATGC
The DNA here is from genome assembly GCF_002965045.1 of Escherichia sp. MOD1-EC6300. Classification (NCBI taxonomy): domain Bacteria; kingdom Pseudomonadati; phylum Pseudomonadota; class Gammaproteobacteria; order Enterobacterales; family Enterobacteriaceae; genus Escherichia; species Escherichia sp. MOD1-EC6300. The sequence goes on from NZ_PTRH01000019.1 coordinate 49,022, forward strand.
GTCGACTTCGCATGGTTTTCCTCATGACTGCCGCTTTATCATTGCGCAATTCGCCGATGTAGTCGGTGCCCCCCGGAAAATCAAACGGTTCTGGTTGTTCTCTGTACTGCTTCAGGGCGTATAGTCCGATACCTCAGCAGACGGGTTTTCCCCGGAGCGAGGCCTCTGGGGTTCATAATTAATCGTACAGCCAAAGTACCAAGCGTTCGGCCGGCTGGGCGGCCGGCTGGGCTTGCTGGTCAGTTTGTTCCAACACACATTAAGCATCTCCAGTCCGCTGGGCAGGCGGTCCGGCAGGCTGGTCAGCTGGTTATTACTCACATCAAGCACCTTCAGCCTGACGGGCAGCACCGGCAGATGGATCAGCTGGTTATTACTCACATTAAGCGTCCTCATATAGCCGGGCAGCTCCGGCAGGCTGCTCATGAGGTTAAAACGCACATCAAGCGTCACCAGCCCGGCGGGCAGCGCCGGCAGGCCGGACAGCTGATTATTACTCACATCAAGCATCACCAACCCGGCGGGCAGGACCGGCAGGCTGCACAGCCGGTTTCTACTCACATCAAGCTTCTCCAGACTGGCGGGCAGCACCGGCAGGCTGCACAGCTGGTTTTTACACACATAAAGATGCTTCAGCCCTGCGGGCAGGACCGGCAGGCTGTCCAGCCAGTTTCTTCTCACATCAAGCTCCTCCAGCCCGGTGGGCAGCTCCAGCCCGGTGGACCTGAAGAGATTGTTTCCACCCACATTAAGGTGCTTCAGCCCGGCGGGCAGGACAGGCAGGCTGCACAGCCGGTTTCTACTCACATCAAGCTTCTTCAGCCCGGCGGGCAGGACCGGCAGGCTGTCCAGCAAGTTTCTTCTCACATAAAGCTCCTCCAGCCCGGTGGGCAGGACCGGCAGGCTGCACAGCTGGTTTCCACTCACATCAAGCTTCTCCAGCCCGGCGGGCAGCTCCGGCAGGCTGGTCAGCATCAGATTTGCCAGTTCTAGTTCCAGTGCTGAAGCTCTATTGCATGCTCTATTGTATATATATGCCTTCACCCTACTAAGAGCTTCTGCCCTGTATTCCCCGGGAGCATTCACCTTGGCCCAGGCACGCCATGCCGTTATCTGGGCCACCCAGTCCGGGACTTTATCGATATACTTCCGGAGCAGTTTACAGTGTGGTTTATCGCCAGTCAGAGTTACAGACAACGCTACTTTTGGCATACCTGGTATGTACATTGTCATGATGGGCTCATCGACGACGGACAGGTTCAGTAAGAGCCCTATCGGCGGGTCTTCCTTTTTGGCCGGGATGGTGTAAATATTGGGATTGTCTGTGGACTCGAAGCTCAGGAACATATTTGTCAGCTGATCACTTTTGGTCAAACATTGATCGTGAAGGAGGGAACGACAAACCATGTGGATGAAAGTTTCTTCGGATGCGTTGTGTAATATGGTTGTATAATCTGATGAGGATAAATCATCCCAGTTTTCTATCTTGCTGGTCTTGCTGGTCTTGCTGGTCTTGCTGGTCTTGCTGGTCTTGCTGGTCTTGCTGGCTGCGATATCGTTTAATGAATTGTTTAATAAATCGGTTAATACATAGCCGATATGAAGACGGTTTGCTGTCTGGCTGGATTCATCGGGTGCCCAATATTCATTTTCATTGGGTTTAACATATACACCGGATGCACCGGATAAAGAAGTAGGCTGGAGCATGATACCTCACAAAAATGTGTTGATGAAAAGCCGGATTCTGTCCATATTCCCGTGAACCGGCTATCAAAATTCGCGCATTTTGCCAGGTATTCATGTGGTTAAAATTTATCTGGTGCGTTTCCGGTGGTTTTGCAGTTCACCAGCTACAATCGCTAGCAACGGCACATTTATACTCAACATAAGTTAAATCATATTGACTGTTAACTTACTTCATGAACCAAGATGCATCGTCAATGGCGGCTTAAAATGGCGTCCTGTCTCATAATGATTCATACGACTGCTAGCCGATGCAGGGTCAAAGCCAACAAGGAGACCCAGAGAGCGCTGTGATAATCCCGCCCTGCATCTCGCTTCCTTAAGTCGCTCTGGTATCGGATTTTTTTCAGACACTGATTCATCTTCATTTGCCTCGAATGCTTAGAACGAAGAATGGAATGAATCGTATCATCATGTGACCCCGTAAATTTCTCGTTCAAGTCAGTTGCTTTTTTCTTTTGAATTCAGATGAACACCTGAGAATGTTTTACCTGCATCTGTGGATAATAGTTTACTTTTAGTCAGACGTTTAACGGAGCTACAACCATGCAACCTGTTCATAGTGTAAATGACCAGTATCGCGGTATTTCTACACCGCCGACTGTGAAGGATAAAATTTACAATGATATTATTTCGCTAAAAGAAGACTGGGTTTCCCTGGTGGATAGAATTTCCCGGGATGATTTTGATGTGAATAATACAAACTGCGACAATAGCGACGGGGAATTATTTGGCGAACCTCATTGTATGGCACCTGGTACGGATTGGAAAAAAGTAATAAAAAATTTACAGAGATTGAGTATCAGCGCCTGCCTTAAGCTGAATATACCAGCCAGTGACTGTTTCGACAAAACCGACCTGTCTGGTATCCCTGTGGAGAAACTCGAATTCGAATATCGTGAGGCAGGTGCCCCAGGTGGGGTAACTTCTGAATGACAAAGGCATAAAAGAAATCATTTAAAATGAGCGATATTTGATAGTTTTTCTCCGGTTTTAAAATAGTATCAATAGTATCAGGTGAATCTTTATCCCGACATTATCCGGGATAATATTCAGATTTCTGTTAATGTCAGTAATGGGTTCGATAAATTAAAAGGTGATTATTATGATGTCCGTTAATGGTGATGTCCACACTATAATACTCAGATCTTCTACTACAAATACTACAAAAGACCTGTACTATGATGGAAACATGATGCCACTGGCGGGTGTCAAAGCCATACTTGATACAAGTACCGGAGGATTTTCCAGTTGGGTCAAAAAGTTATTATATGCTATTGCTCATTTGTTAGGAAGCGAAAAAATTCCGAACAATGAGAATATGCGGGAAGGCATGGAATATCTTAAGTTGATTTTTAAAAGCGCCATTCAGGAAGAGAAGTACAGATATGTCATCCGGGATGAGAGTGGCGAGGTTTATGTAGAAATAAACTTTGACCCGGAAGCGAAACAGTTGTTCATCAGTTGTGCCGGGGGGAAAGAATCAATATGTTGTACAGAAAAAGAGTTTACAAACGTTAAACAAAACCTCATAGAAAAATATTGTCCGAGAAATTACCAAACGTCCTATGATCTGGTTGCGAACAAGCTTTACAGGTATGACATTTTAGAAGAGCTGATGGCTTGCGACAACAGGGGTGAGAGCATTTTGTTCAGGGCTATGCGGGACGGGGATACAGATTTGATTGAAAGCCTTCACCTGTCCGAACTTACCGGTAAAGGCGGACTCACCTCCAGTAAGATGCTAAAATTACTGGAGGCGTCAAGCGAAGGGGGTACCCCGGGTTTGTATATGGCCATGAAGAACGGACGCTATGACATGCTGGATACAATACTGGGCTTGCTCGCCAAACTGCCCGATAATTATAACATTAACAAAAATGATGTACTGAGGTTACTGAAAGCAAAAAACTCTGATCCGAGATCTAATTCGATTGAAGGGTTGGAAATTGCTATGACGGAAGGACATGATAAAATACTGATAACGATGTTGGAAATGCTTCCCGACGTGGTCAAGAGGTTTGGAATTACCAATGATGAGATGCGGGATTTAATCAATCCACGTAGGGGTGATGATCGTGCTTTGAGCAAAGCCATGCTTAATGGGAAAGAAAACATAGTGACCGCTATGCAACGGTTACTCCCCGACCATGCCGAGAAATTACAACTCAGCAAAGAGGATGTCTTTAATATACTGTCTTCATTCAACGATAAAACTTCCCAAAACCCCTCGGGTTTATTTAAGGTCATGTCACATGGGAAGGTAAATATGCTGAAGTTCATGCTGGATAATCTCTGCGCGCTACCGGAGGAGGTATTTACCAAAGAGGATATTCTGGGTTTCCTGGCTGTAAGAAATGCGAATGGCATGACGGGGATGGCGCATGCTATGTCTTATGGTCATGTGGAAATAGTGAAGGCCATGCTGGACCGTCTCTGCTCGATGAAGGGGGAGTTTAATATTACCAAAGACTATGTCCTCAATAATATACTGGCTTCAAAAAACGGCAACGGCTGGACAGGGATATCTTTAGCCATAGCGCACGGACATGTGGAAATACTGAAGACCATACTGGACGCGCTCCCCATGCTGAATGATAATTTTGACATTACCGGCGCGGATATACAAAAGTTTCTGTTTGCAAAAATCGACGAAGACATCTCGGGTTGGACCAAAGGTATGGACAGAGGGAATAAGGACAAACTGATAAGCATGTACAAAATGCTGTTCGATAACATACTGATGGATAATAAGTCAGATATTCCTGTTGATTTGCTGAGGGAATTAAATATTGTCAGCCATATTGTATTGACAGAAACTGGAAAACCAAAAACAGACGAAATAGCAAGGCAGTCTGAAACCAGACTCACCTACGGACAACTCCGGCAATGGAGTGAACCGTGTGTACGGCGGGCGGCCAGGAGTTTAGAGGATTACTGTCGGAACCTAAACATTAATGTGGACACTGTCAAACCCTACCTGACCCCAGACGGGCTTACTCCCCTCGGCGTAGAGATGCGGGATAATGTAAAAGTGCCGGGGCTCACTGTTGTGGAGTAAGGTCCTGCACATCCCGTGGCCCCCTGCATGGCTATAGCATGGAAAGCGGAAGAAAAAGCGCAATGAGGTCGTAGGACGAACGGTTCGGGGAAGGCTGAAGAGTACGTATCTGGTCCTGAAGACCGGATAAACCTTCATCGGTCCAACGTTTAAGCCACTTGTAGCTCGTGGCAGGAGAAATGCCGTAGTGACGGACCCTGTAAATAATTCTGTGTAACTGCCCACGATTAAAGGTGGCCGCTCAGGCGGTCACCGTATTCGATAATAAATTGTGTGATTCATAGACATCGTTTCAATTTTCTCAGCTCAAGTTCAAGCTGGTTATTCTGTTCCTGTATATGCTCCTCATTGGGCTGATAGTTTGCGTGAACGGCATCAGAGTATGGCGTTTTCTTAGCAAGTTCAAAGTAGCCCGCCATCGGAGTTATCAGCCACCCACAGCTGGTCAGGATGTTCTGCCACGAACTGACGATTCACACAGTCGCCTGCGGCAACGACTTTCCTGCTGACTGTAAACAGAACGACGGTCGGCGGTGAAATAACGGTCTTTGCCCTCACCTACGCCATGGCCCAGCGCCCGGCTCATGTCTTACATCACGTTAGTAGCCATCGCTTTCACGCGGGTATCCATTGCGGCGTCGTTCAAAACCATACCTCCCCAGCCGCAAATACCGGATAACATGATACTTCAACAATAAGATTGGTGCGTGGATGATAGATTGCCAAATAATAATCCATCAAGAAATAATGACAACAAAAAACATCAAGCATTCCTAATGTTATTTGGCCATATAAAACATTAATAACTCTTGACCTTTCCTGACATTTTCCATATTCGCAATCATATTCTGTTTAGACGTTGTTTATAAACATCATGCATAATGAAATCGTCATGTTATTTGGCGATATAAAAAAGTCTTTGAAAATACTCTCTACAACAAGTGCAGTTATAAGCTTGTTGTGACTGAGCGTCCTTGTGATTTAAAGATATTATCGTTCTTCATCAGATGTAATAACTCAGGAAATTATATTTTCAGGGTGACAGGCTAATCAAGAATGATTCTTTTTTATAAGCAATAACCGAATGACTGAATTGTTATATTTCTTTATTCAGCTGCTTAAATATAAACTTTGGAGAATTATGAAACTCAAACATGTCGGAATGATTGTCGTATCTGTGTTGGCGATGTCTTCGGCTGCGGTTAACGCAGCCGAAGGTGATGAGTCAGTTGCGACCACCGTAAATGGCGGTGTTATTCATTTTAAAGGTGAAGTGGTAAATGCCGCTTGTGCGATTGACTCAGAATCAATGAACCAAACGGTTGAGCTGGGTCAGGTCCGTTCTTCTCGCCTGGCTAAAGCGGGTGACCTCAGTAGCGCTGTAGGCTTCAATATCAAGCTGAATGATTGTGATACCAATGTTTCCAGTAATGCGGCTGTTGCATTCCTTGGGACTACTGTCACCAGTAATGACGATACGTTGGCGCTTCAGAGTTCAGCGGCAGGCTCTGCCCAGAATGTCGGTATCCAAATTTTGGACCGTACGGGGGAGGTATTAATACTGGATGGGGCAACTTTTAGCGCTAAAACTGACTTGATTGATGGCACGAATATACTGCCATTCCAGGCTCGTTATATTGCCCTCGGGCAGTCAGTGGCCGGTACTGCAAATGCAGATGCGACCTTCAAAGTCCAATACCTATAATTCAGTATTCAGGTGGCTATACGTCATCTGAAATTAAAACAGGGTGTGTGTGGCATGGCTACTCACACCCGAAAAAATTCATCAATGTTTATCTCATTATTACTAAGGAATGACTTATATTTTGGAACGATATGAAAAAATCATAGAGTATCTAAACGATTAATAAACAAGGCAGTTAAAATTACTGTGATTTTAAAAATCACTCTGAAGACAATTTTTTATTTCAATAGAGAACCAAGTTTTATTACCAGCGCATTAAGTCTGGAAACCCGGCCATCCGCCATAGCATTAGCAATATTTACCATTTTCTGATGTGACGGTTTCCCCCGCTTAGCCTATCAACACATGGAGAACACATCAGATGCAGACGACTCGTACGCCCTACTCTGTTTCTTTTATGGCGACAGTATTACTTTCATTGATCTTTCTTTGCCATAGTACCATTGCCAATGCAGCGGTAGCTCTAGGTGCAACTCGTGTAATATTTCCAGCAAATCAGAAACAGGTTTTATTGCCTGTCACGAATAATGATCCTGCCAGTGTCTATCTTATTCAGTCATGGATAGAAAATGCGGGTGACCAAAAAGATACCCAGTTTGTCATTACCCCACCGCTTTTTTCTATGCAAGGCAAAAAAGAGAATACGCTGCGGATTATCAACGCCACTAATCATCAGTTACCGGGCGACCGGGAAAGCCTGTTTTGGGTAAATGTCAAAGCTATTCCTGCTATGGAAAAAGATCAGAAAAATGCAAATACATTACAGCTCGCAATTATTAGCCGCATAAAAATGTTCTATCGCCCAATGAATTTGGCAATAGCACCTGACCAAGCTCCGGAAATGCTTCGTTTCCGCCGCAGTGGTAGCAAACTGACACTTATTAATCCGACCCCCTACTTCATTACCGTAACGAATATGAAAGCAGGAAATAGCGATCTCCCAAACACCATGGTGCCTCCAAAAGGTGAAATTTCGGTGGATTTTCCTCATGGTACATCCGGGGATATCAGCTTTCAGACGATCAATGATTACGGTGCATTAACACCGCGTATTAAGGCAACCATGCATTAAGAACTGACCTAATTAATAAGCATAAACTCAATCGGAACTAATAATGACAGCCTTTCGTGCCGCATTTAAGGCATATCGTATGCATCATGTGTTACTATTGCCTCGCTTTGCACGGCTTACCTTTGCCCTTGGCTTAGCTACAGCGGTTTTTCCCGTAGAAGCAGAGTATTATTTTAATCCACGGTTTTTAAGCAATGATCTTGCTGAGTCTGTTGATTTATCTGCCTTTGCTAAGGGACGCGAGGCACCACCTGGTACATATCGGGTCGATATTTATTTGAACGACGAATTTATGACCACTCGGGATGTTACTTTTGTTGCAGATGAGAATAACTCAGATCTCACCCCATGTCTGAGTACAGACCTTCTTGTCAGTCTTGGCATAAAAAAATCAGCGTTATTAGCCAATAAGGACCATTTGGCAGGAAAAAATGTGCCGGATAACAACGCATGTACACCACTTCAGGATCGTTTGGCTGATGCATCTACTGAGTTTGATGTTGGTCAGCAACATCTGTCGCTTTCCGTTCCGCAGATTTATGTCGGCAGAATGGCCCGTGGTTATGTCTCTCCTGACCTGTGGGAAGAAGGAATAAACGCAGGCCTACTGAACTATAGTTTTAATGGTAATTCTATCAACAATCGTAGTAACCATAACGCCAGCAAAACCAACTATGCATATCTGAATTTGCAGAGTGGCATCAACATTGGCAGCTGGCGACTACGTGATAACTCAACGTGGAGTTATAACAGTGGGAGTAACAACCCATCTGACAGAAATAAATGGCAACATATCAATACGTCTGCTGAACGTGACATTATTCCCTTACGCTCACGGTTAACGGTGGGTGATAGTTATACCGATGGCGATATTTTTGAAAGTGTGAACTTTCGTGGCCTTAAAATAAACTCAACGGAAGCGATGTTGCCCGATAGCCAACATGGTTTTGCTCCGGTGATTCATGGTATAGCCCGTGGCACAGCCCAAGTCAGTGTTAAACAGAACGGATACGATGTTTATCAGACTACGGTCCCTCCCGGCCCTTTTACTATTGATGATATTAACTCTGCGGCTAATGGCGGTGATCTGCAAGTTACGATAAAAGAGGCAGACGGCAGTATTCAGACTTTATATGTCCCTTATTCATCTGTCCCGGTTCTCCAACGTGTTGGTTATACGCGTTATGCACTTGCCTTGGGAGAATATCGTAGTGGAAATAACCTGCAAAGCTCCCCAAAATTCATTCAGGGCAACGTAATGCATGGTCTGGAGGGAAACTGGACACCTTATGGCGGGATGCAAATTGCAGAAGATTATCAAGCTTTCAACGTGGGTATTGGTAAAGATCTTGGCCTTTTAGGTGCCTTTTCTGTCGATATCACGCAAGCCAATACGACACTTGCGGATGATACTCGTCACAGCGGACAATCGGTAAAATCTGTTTACAGTAAATCTTTCTATCAGACGGGAACGAATATCCAGGTCGCAGGATATCGATATTCTACGCAAGGATTTTATAACTTATCTGACAGTGCATACAGTCGAATGAGTGGTTACACCGTCAAGCCTCCGACCGTAGACACCAATGAACAGATACAATTTATTGATTATTTTAATCTGTACTATAGTAAGCGTGGTCAGGAACAAATAAGTATTTCCCAGCAGCTTGGAAATTACGGTACGACCTTTTTCAGTGCCAGTCGCCAAAGTTACTGGAACACGTCACGCAGCGATCAGCAAATATCATTCGGGTTAAATGTACCGTTTGGCGATATTACGACTTCGCTGAATTACAGCTATTCCAGTAATATATGGCAAAACGATCGGGATCATTTACTCGCTTTTACACTTAATGTTCCCTTCAGTCATTGGATGCGTACAGACAGTCAGTCGGCATTTCGTAATTCAAACGCTAGTTATAGCATGTCAAACGATTTGAAAGGCGGTATGACCAATCTATCTGGGGTTTATGGCACACTGCTGCCGGATAATAACCTGAATTATAGTGTTCAGGTCGGTAATACCCGCGGAGGTAATGCATCATCTGGCACCAGTGGTTACAGTTCTCTTAATTATCGAGGGGCTTACGGTAATACTAATGTCGGTTACAGTCGGAGTGGTGACAGCAACCAGTTTTACTACGGAATGAGTGGTGGAATTATTGCTCATGCTGATGGTGTCACCTTTGGACAGCCGATGGGTGACACTATGGTTCTGGTTAAGGCTCCTGGCGCGGAGAATGTTAAAATAGAGAACCAGACAGGAATACATACAGACTGGCGTGGCTATGCAATATTACCATTTGCGACAGAATATAGAGAAAATCGTGTCGCTCTTAACGCTAATTCCCTTGCCGATAATGTTGAACTGGATGAAACCGTGGTCACGGTCATCCCTACTCATGGTGCTATTGCCAGAGCAACATTTAATGCACAAATCGGCGGTAAAGTATTAATGACTCTGAAATACGGCAATAAACCCGTTCCATTCGGTGCAATTGTGACTCACGGTGACAATAACAATGGCAGCATTGTTGCTGAAAATGGTCAGGTCTATCTGACAGGACTTCCACAATCAGGAAAATTACAGGTTTCATGGGGCAACAATGCAAACGCTAAATGTATTGTTAATTACAAGCTTCCTGAAGTCTCTCCTGGGAACTTACTGAGTCAGCAAACAGCAGTCTGTCGCTAAGGAACACTAGATTATGAAACACAATAGCATTATTTTCCTCGGTTTATGTCTGGGGTTAACCACCTATTCTGCTTTATCTGCAGATAGCGTTATTAAAATTAGCGGGCGCGTCCTGGATTATGGCTGCACAGTTTCATCTGATTCGCTTAATTTTACCGTAGACCTACAAAAACACAGTGCCAGGCAATTCCCAACGACTGGAAGCACAAGTCCAACCGTTCCTTTCCAGATTACGTTAAGTGAATGTAGCAAAGGGACTACGGGGGTTCGGGTTGCATTTAGCGGGATAGAGGATTTAGAAAATAATACTCTGCTGAAACTGGATGAAGGAAGCAATTCTGCTTCCGGTTTGGGTATTGAAATTCTGGACGGAAATATGCGCCCAGTAAAAATAAATGACCTTCATACCGGAATGCAGTGGATCCCTCTGACTCCTGATCAGGATAATATTTTGCCTTACTCGGCCCGTTTGAAGTCAACACAAAAGTCCGTCAATCCAGGACTGGTTAGCGCTTCGGCAACATTTACCCTTGAATTTCAATAATCAGAGTCAGATATGAATAGAACTTTCCAAAGACTTCTGTTGGCTACGCTCTGTGCGCTATTTTCAGCAACTCTTCAGGCCGCTGATGTCACTATCACTGTTAATGGTCGGGTAGTTGCTAAACCCTGCACTATTCAAACCAAAGAGGCTAGCGTTAATCTCGGGGATCTTTATACACGCAATCTGCAACAACCAGGTTCTGCATCTGGCTGGCACAATATTACTTTATCATTAACCGATTGTCCGATTGAAACAAGTGCAGTGACGGCAATCGTAACAGGTTCAATTGACAATACGGGTTATTACAAAAATGAAGGTAGTGCCGAAAATATTCAGATAGAGCTGAGGGATGACCAGGATGCTGCGTTAAAAAATGGCGATAGCAAAACGGTTATTGTTGATGAGATCACTCGTAATGCACAGTTTCCACTTAAGGCAAGAGCTATCACGGTGAATGGAAACGCAAGCCAGGGAACGATCGAGGCGCTAATCAATGTGATCTATACCTGGCAATAACATCGATTCGATTTTATAAGCCTCTTTTTTAAATCAATTTTTAACCTAAGGATTTATCATGGGAAAAAAAATTAGTATAAATGTCCTGTTCAGTATTTATTTTCTTTTGATGGCAGGTAAAGTCTTCGCCTTCAGTTGTAATGTTGATGGTGGGTCAAGTATTGGCGCAGGTACAACTTCTGTGTATGTTAATCTCGATCCTGTCATTCAACCAGGTCAGAATCTGGTTGTAGATTTGTCTCAGCATATAAGTTGCTGGAATGATTACGGCGGCTGGTACGACACAGATCATATTAACTTAGTACAAGGCTCAGCTTTCGCAGGCTCCCTACAGTCATATAAAGGATCGCTGTACTGGAATAATGTGACCTACCCCTTTCCGTTGACGACAAATACCAACGTGCTGGATATTGGTGATAAGACACCGATGCCCTTACCGTTAAAACTCTATATTACCCCTGTCGGGGCGGCCGGTGGCGTTGTTATAAACGCGGGAGAAGTTATTGCTCGCATTCATATGTATAAAATTGCAACGTTAGGAAGTGGAAATCCGCGTAACTTTACATGGAATATTATTTCAAATAACAGTGTTGTTATGCCAACGGGCGGCTGTACCGTTGATAGTCGTAATGTCACAGTGAGTCTCCCGGACTTTCCTGGAAGCGCAGAAATACCCCTGGGCGTATATTGCTCAAGTGAGCAAAAGCTCTCATTTTATCTTTCGGGCGCTACCACTGACAGTGCCCGACAAGTGTTTGCTAATACAGCACCTGACGCAACAAAAGCATCAGGAGTCGGTGTCTCCCTGATGCGTAATGGAAAAATACTGGCTACGGGAGAAAATGTCTCCCTGGGAACTGTAAATAAAAGCAAAGAACCCTTGGGCTTAAGTGCAACTTATGGACAGACAGGAAGCAAGGTCGCAGCTGGAGCAGTACAGTCAGTCATTGGCGTTACATTTATCTATGAATAATTGTGATGTTGACCCTGTTATACTTTAGGTTGTGCTTTCCATTCACTAAAATTACGCGGATAATTCTTTCCTGAAAGAAATTATCCTACACCTGTAAGAAAATCCGCGCACAATTGAAGTCAGAGTCTTATTTTATATATTGAAAAGTATGTTAACTTAAAGACTATGAGAGATGATGCTTAACTTATCGCATTTATACTATTCTGTTATTTGACGATAATGAGTTAAAAATAGAATGAGAGTAGCCCCCTACTCTCATATATCCAAATGGCCGATAAACCCATTATATATACTGCGCATCATCGCTATTACAAATCCTAATAATTCATTTCCACACAGGATAAGCTGATGAAGAAAAAAATTGAATCCTACCAGGGAGCTGCCGGTGGTTGGGGGGCTGTCAAATCTGTAGCGAATGCAGTCCGTAAGCAGATGGATATACGCCAGGAAGTGATTGCCATGTTTGACATGAATAAGCCAGAAGGCTTTGACTGTCCAGGATGTGCATGGCCAGATCCTAAGCACAGCGCGTCATTCGACATTTGTGAAAACGGCGCAAAAGCAATCGCCTGGGAAGTCACCGATAAGCAGGTGAATGCCTCTTTTTTCGCTGAGAATACGGTTCAATCATTACTTACCTGGGGAGATCACGAACTCGAGGCTGCGGGGCGTCTCACTCAACCTTTGAAATATGATGCCGTCAGCGACTGTTACCAGCCATTAAGCTGGCAACAAGCTTTCGACGAAATTGGCGCACGTCTTCAAAGTTATAGTGATCCAAATCAGGTTGAATTCTATACTTCGGGCCGCACTTCCAATGAAGCTGCCTTTCTTTATCAGCTTTTTGCCCGTGAATACGGTACCAATAACTTTCCCGACTGCTCAAACATGTGCCATGAACCGACCAGCGTAGGTTTGGCAGCGAGTATCGGCGTGGGTAAAGGGACCGTGTTACTGGAAGACTTTGAGAAATGCGATTTAGTCATTTGCATTGGGCATAACCCTGGTACAAACCACCCTCGCATGCTGACTTCGTTGCGCGCTTTAGTGAAACGGGGAGCGAAAATGATTGCCATCAATCCTCTGCAGGAGCGTGGCCTGGAGCGATTTACCGCACCACAGAACCCGTTTGAAATGCTGACGAACTCCGAGACTCAATTGGCTAGTGCTTACTATAATGTGCGCATTGGTGGCGATATGGCGTTGCTAAAGGGGATGATGCGCCTGTTAATTGAGCGCGATGATGCTGCAAGTGCTGCGGGTCGGCCCTCATTGCTGGATGACGAATTCATTCAAACGCATACCGTCGGCTTTGACGAGCTACGCCGTGACGTTCTCAATTCCGAGTGGAAAGATATCGAACGTATTTCTGGACTAAGTCAGACACAAATCGCCGAACTTGCTGATGCATATGCCGCTGCCGAACGAACCATTATCTGTTACGGAATGGGGATCACTCAGCACGAACATGGTACCCAGAACGTACAGCAACTTGTCAATCTGCTGTTGATGAAGGGTAACATTGGCAAGCCTGGTGCGGGTATCTGCCCACTACGTGGTCACTCTAATGTACAGGGCGACCGAACCGTCGGTATCACCGAGAAACCGTCTGCAGAGTTTCTGGCTCGCCTGGGTGAGCGCTATGGCTTCACCCCACCTCATGCACCTGGACATGCTGCAATCGCCAGCATGCAAGCAATATGTACGGGGCAAGCTCGAGCATTGATCTGCATGGGGGGCAACTTTGCACTGGCAATGCCAGATCGGGAAGCGAGCGCTGTACCGTTAACGCAATTAGATCTGGCGGTACACGTTGCCACAAAGCTTAACCGCTCACATCTGCTGACTGCACGGCATAGCTATATTCTGCCGGTTCTGGGACGTAGCGAGATTGACATGCAAAAAAGCGGTGCGCAGGCGGTAACCGTTGAGGATTCAATGTCAATGATTCATGCCTCGCGTGGCGTGTTAAAACCCGCAGGTGTCATGCTGAAATCAGAGTGTGCTGTGGTCGCGGGAATCGCGCAGGCAGCGCTCCCCCAGAGCGTGGTGGCCTGGGAGCATCTGGTGGAAGATTATGATCGCATTCGCAATGACATTGAAGCTGTGCTGCCAGAGTTCGCCGACTATAACCAGCGCATCCGCCATCCTGGTGGTTTTCACCTGATAAACGCAGCTGCTGAAAGGCGCTGGCTGACGTCGTCAGGTAAGGCTAATTTTATTACCAGTAAAGGGTTGTTAGAAGATCCCTCTTCGGCGTTTAACAGTAAGCTGGTCATGGCGACAGTGCGCAGTCACGATCAGTACAATACGACGATTTATGGTATGGATGACCGCTATCGAGGGGTATTCGGTCAACGAGATGTGGTCTTCATGAGTGCTAAACAAGCTAAAGTTTGCGGTGTAAAAAACGGCGAAAGAGTTAATCTTATTGCGCTTACGCCAGACGGTAAGCGCAGCTCACGCCGCATGGATAGATTAAAAGTGGTCATTTACCCTATGGCTGACCGCTCACTGGTGACCTATTTTCCAGAATCGAATCACATGCTAACACTTGATAACCACGATCCATTAAGTGGCATTCCTGGCTATAAAAGTATTCCGGTTGAATTAGAACCATCAAATTAATTCGCCTCCTCATTTCTTCTGCTGTCATCCGCACAGCAGAAGAATTCCTCATTGACCATTGTCGCGCAATTTACTCACATGTGCTAAATTAAACTGCTCGCTATAAGATATATACCTCCGCCTACAGCTGTAAGAAACTCCGCTCAGTACTGAAGCACCAGTCCTATTTCCTCTTTTTTCCAGCCTGTTATATTAAGCATACTGATTAACGATTTTTAACGTTATCCGCTAAATAAACATATTTGAAATGCATGCGACCACAGTGAAAAACAAAATCACGCAAAGAGACAACTATAAAGAAATCATGTCTGTAATTGTGGTTGTCTTATTACTGACACTTACGTTGATAGCCATTTTTTCGGCAATTGATCAGCTGGATATTTCAGAAATGGGTCGCATTGCAAGAGATCTTACACATTTCATTATCAATAGTTTGCAAGACTGAAAATAAACAGCAAATTATAAATATGAAATGTTAAAAAAGTATCGATAAAAACTTTATTGTTTTAAGGAGATAAAATGTCGCTCGTTTGTTCTGTTATATTTATTCATCATGCCTTCAACGCTAACATTTTAGATAAAGATTACGCCTTCTCTGACGGCGAGATCTTGATGGTAGATAACGCTGTTCGTACGCATTTTGAACCTTATGAGCGGCATTTTAAAGAAATCGGATTTAATGAAAATACCATTAAAAAATATCTACAATGCACTAACATCCAGACAGTGACGGTGCCTGTTCCTGCGAAGTTTTTACGTGCTTCAAATGTACCGACTGGATTGCTTAATGAAATGATTGCTTATCTCAACTCGGAAGAACGCAATCATCATAATTTTTCAGAACTTTTGCTTTTTTCTTGCCTGTCTATTTTTGCCGCATGCAAAGGTTTCATTACACTATTAACTAACGGTGTGCTATCCGTATCAGGGAAAGTGAGAAACATTGTCAATATGAAGCTGGCACACCCATGGAAACTAAAAGATATTTGTGATTGCCTGTATATTAGTGAAAGCCTGCTGAAGAAAAAACTAAAGCAAGAGCAAACGACATTCTCACAAATTCTTTTAGATGCCAGAATGCAACACGCAAAAAATTTGATACGCGTAGAAGGTTCAGTCAATAAAATTGCCGAAAAATGTGGTTATGCCAGTACATCTTATTTTATTTATGCTTTCCGCAAACATTTCGGCAACAGTCCAAAGAGAGTTTCAAAGGAGTACCGTTGTCAAAGGCACACGAATATGAACACGGGCAACACGATGAATGCTTTGGCTAATTGATTATTCGCTCACGTATAGTCAACTACAAACGCTAAGTAAGAATTAAAGGGGCAGCTATTACCTGCCCCAATCTGTCGTTACGAATTGTATTTCATGATGAGAATTGGTGATATACATCACATATTTATGTATCTAAATAATCTGTTTCATATTTATTTATGATCCCAATGCAATAAATTGCCATCAAAACACATAAATACACTAAATATCAATTAGTTAGATATTTAGCATTGAGAAATTACTTGGCTCAACAGAAAGCAATGTCAACGCTTTTTAGACTGTTGTTTCTCTTTTTTTAGCCAAATCTGCTATCTCTTTATGTGACTCACTTCACTTACATCATCTTATTTCTCTTCGTAAAATTACTTTGGAATTAAGTACAATAAGAAGAGGAACATTTATGAAGTCTGCATTGAAGAAAAGTGTCGTAAGTACCTCGATATCTTTGATACTGGCATCTGGTATGGCTGCATTTACCGCTCATGCGGCAGATGATGTAAAGCTGAAAGCAACTAAAACAAACGTTGCTTTCTCAGACTTTACGCCGACTGAATACAGCACTAAAGGAAAGCCAAATATCATCGTACTGACCATGGATGATCTGGGTTATGGACAACTTCCTTTTGATAAGGGTTCTTTTGACCCAAAAACAATGGAAAATCGTGAAGTTGTCGATACCTACAAAATAGGGATAGATAAAGCCATTGAAGCTGCATCAAAATCGACGCCAACACTGCTTTCGTTAATGGATGAAGGTGTACGTTTTACTAACGGCTATGTGGCGCACGGGGTTTCCGGTCCCTCCCGCGCCGCAATAATGACCGGTCGAGCGCCCGCTCGTTTTGGTGTGTACTCCAATACTGATGCTCAGGATGGTATTCCGCTGACAGAAACTTTCTTGCCTGAATTATTCCAGAATCATGGTTATTACACTGCAGCAGTAGGTAAATGGCACTTGTCAAAAATCAGTAATGTGCCAGTACCAGAAGATAAACAAACGCGTGACTATCATGACAACTTCACCACATTTTCTGCGGAAGAATGGCAACCTCAAAACCGTGGTTTTGATTACTTTATGGGATTCCACGCTGCAGGAACGGCATATTATAACTCCCCTTCTCTGTTCAAAAATCGTGAGCGCGTCCCCGCAAAAGGTTATATCAGCGATCAGTTAACCGATGAGGCAATTGGCGTTGTTGATCGTGCTAAAACACTTGACCAGCCTTTTATGCTTTACCTGGCTTATAATGCTCCGCACCTGCCAAACGACAACCCTGCACCAGAGCAATATCAGAAGCAATTTAATACCGGTAGCCAAACAGCAGATAACTACTACGCTTCCGTTTATTCTGTTGATCAGGGCGTAAAACGCATTCTTGAACAACTAAAGAAAAACGGACAGTATGACAATACAATTATTCTATTTACCTCCGATAATGGTGCAGTTATCGATGGTCCTCTGCCGCTGAACGGAGCGCAAAAAGGCTATAAGAGCCAGACTTATCCTGGCGGTACCCATACACCAATGTTTATGTGGTGGAAAGGAAAACTTCAGCCCGGTAATTATGACAAGCTGATTTCCGCAATGGATTTCTACCCGACAGCTCTTGATGCAGCCGATATCAGCATTCCAAAAGAGCTAAAATTGGATGGTGTTTCATTGCTGCCCTGGTTGCAAGATAAGAAACAAGGTGAGCCACATAAAAATCTGACATGGATAACATCTTATTCTCACTGGTTTGATGAGGAAAATATTCCATTCTGGGATAATTACCACAAATTTGTCCGCCATCAGTCAGACGATTACCCGCATAACCCCAACACCGAGGACTTAAGCCAATTCTCTTATACGGTGAGAAATAACGATTATTCGCTTGTCTATACAGTAGAAAATAATCAGTTAGGTCTATACAAACTGACGGATCTACAGCAAAAAGATAACCTTGCTGCCGCCAATCCGCAGGTCGTTAAAGAGATGCAAGGCGTGGTAAGAGAGTTTATCGACAACAGCCAGCCACCGCTTAGCGAGGTAAATCAGGAGAAGTTTAACAATATCAAGAAAGCACTAAGCGAAGCGAAATAACTAAACCTTCATGCGGCGGATTTTTCCGCCGCCTTATTGAGCGAGATAGCGATGCACGTTACAGCCAAGCCCTCCAGTTTTCAATGTAATCTCAAATGTGATTACTGCTTTTATCTTGAAAAAGAGTCGCAGTTTACTCATGAAAAATGGATGGATGACAGCACTCTGAAAGAGTTCATCAAACAATATATCGCAGCGTCTGGCAATCAGGTCTATTTTACCTGGCAAGGTGGTGAACCCACTCTGGCTGGCCTGGATTTTTTCCGTAAAGTTATTCACTATCAACAACGCTATGCAGGCCAAAAACGTATTTTTAATGCATTACAAACGAATGGCATTTTATTGAATAATGAATGGTGTGCCTTTCTCAAAGAACATGAGTTTCTGGTTGGTATCTCGATCGATGGACCCCAGGAGCTACATGACCATTACAGACGCAGTAATTCAGGTAACGGTACCTTTGCAAAAGTGATAGCAGCCATCGAGCGTCTGAAATCATATCAAGTAGAGTTTAATACGTTAACCGTCATTAATAACGTTAATGTCCATTACCCTCTTGAGGTTTATCATTTTTTAAAATCTATCGGCAGTAAACATATGCAATTTATCGAATTGCTCGAAACCGGGACGCCGAATATTGATTTCAGTGGTCATAGTGAGAACACATTTCGTATCATTGATTTTTCTGTGCCTCCCACGGCTTATGGCAAGTTTATGTCAACCATTTTTATGCAATGGGTTAAAAACGATGTGGGTGAAATTTTCATCCGTCAGTTTGAAAGCTTTGTCAGCCGTTTTTTGGGGAATGGGCATACCAGTTGTATTTTCCAGGAGTCCTGCAAGGATAATCTGGTTGTTGAAAGTAATGGAGACATTTACGAATGCGACCATTTTGTCTATCCACAGTACAAAATTGGAAACATTAATAAATCTGAACTCAAAACGATGAATAGTGTTCAACTGACAGCGCAAAAAAAACAGATTTCAGCGAAATGTCAGCAATGTGTATATAAACCTATCTGCAATGGCGGTTGTCCTAAGCATCGTATTACTAAAGTAAACAATGAGACTGTTTCCTATTTTTGTGAAGGTTATAAAATCCTTTTTTCAACCATGGTGCCTTATATGAACGCCATGGTGGAGTTAGCTAAGAACAGAGTACCGCTTTACCACATTATGGATGTTGCAAGACAAATGGAGAATAATTAATAACGCTCCCTCTTAGCTCCAGTCTTAGCCTCCTTCTTATGACCTTAACAAGGCACCCGACATAAATTCCTGTCGGGTGTTTCGTCATCATCATCTTCCCTTGCGAAAATCCTGGCTTACTTGGTATGCGTCAGGGTATTAGCAATATCCTTGATTATCAATAGCATAACCATAACCACTGAAAATGAAATATTTCTTTATATTTCATATTGTTAAATGATACTTAAATAAATTTCATCAGTAAATCATTGCCATAGATAATCATTGGATGGCACAATCAATTTCCGCTAATGATAACCATTCCCATTACGTTTTGTATGTTGATAGCAAAGTATCTCTGTCTGCTGAAGCCCTTTTGGCTGCGTAAGAATAATAAAACTTCAGTGTTGTTAATCATTATTATCCTCGCCATGATCCTTGGCGTGGTTAAAATTCAGGTCTGGTTAAACGACTGGAATAATGATTTTTTCAATGCGCTAAGCCAGAAAGAAACTGATAAGCTTTGGCAGCTTATCCTTTGGTTCCCTGCCCTGCTGGGGATCTTTGTATTAATATCCGTAAACAAAACGTGGCTAATTAAACTACTGACTATTCGCTGGCGCGAATGGTTAACGGATTACTACCTTAATCGCTGGTTTGCAGATAAAAACTACTACTTCACGCAGATCTACAGCGAGCATAAAAATACAGATAACCCTGACCAACGTATCGCTGAAGACATTCTCTTACTGATCAGCAAAACGCTCAGCCTTTCATTTGGTTTCATCCAGTCACTGAGCATGCTGATCACCTTTACCGTTATTCTTTGGCAAAGCGCGGGTACGCTCTCATTCACTGTTAGTGGAACAGAATGGAATATCCAGGGGTATATGGTCTATACCGTCGTGCTCATTGTGATCGGTGGAACTTTATTTACCCATAAGGTTGGTAAACGTATTCGTCCGCTTAATGTGGAAAAACAACGTAGCGAAGCGACATTTCGAACTAATCTTGTGCAGCATAATAAGCAGGCAGAACTGATTGCGCTAAGCAATGCTGAATCTCTACAACGCCAGGAGTTGAGCGAAAATTTTCATATCATTAAAGAGAACTGGCATCGTTTAATGAATCGCCAGCGGTGGCTTGATTACTGGCAGAATATTTATTCGCGCTCGCTTAGCGTTCTTCCCTACTTTCTGTTATTGCCGCAGTTTATTAGCGGACAGATCAATCTGGGCGGACTGATGAAATCACGCCAGGCATTTATGCTGGTATCGAACAATTTAAGCTGGTTTATTTATAAATATGATGAACTTGCTGAACTGGCTGCGGTTATCGATCGCTTGTATGAGTTCCATCAACTCACCGAACAGCGCCCTACGAATAAGCCTAAAAATTGCCAACATGCGGTACAAGTGGCTGACGCGAGTATTCGTACTCCTGATAATAAGATCATATTAGAGAACCTGAACTTTCATGTTTCGCCAGGCAAATGGCTATTGCTGAAAGGTTACTCTGGTGCGGGAAAAACCACACTGCTTAAAACATTATCCCACTGCTGGCCGTGGTTTAAAGGTGATATTTCTTCTCCTGCTGACAGTTGGTATGTGTCACAAACACCGTTAATCAAAACCGGCTTACTGAAAGAGATTATTTGTAAATCACTTCCCCTGTCCGTAGACGATAAATCGTTGAGCGAAGTACTGCATCAGGTTGGTCTGGGGAAATTGGCTGCGCGTATTCATGATCACGATCGCTGGGGAGATATTCTTTCCAGCGGCGAAAAACAACGTATCGCGCTGGCACGATTAATTTTACGACGTCCGAAATGGATATTTCTTGACGAAACTACCTCTCATCTTGAGGAACAAGAGGCTATCCGTTTACTGCGTTTAGTACGTGAAAAACTACCCACAAGCGGCGTCATTATGGTCACACATCAACCTGGTGTCTGGAACCTGGTCGATGATATTTGTGACATTAGCGCGGTTATATAAAAACAATAAAAGCCCTGCTGTACGGAGATATAAATAAATGAAGCGAGTTCTTATTCCTGGCGTCATTTTATGTGGCGCTGATGTAGCGCAGGCCGTCGATGACAAAAATATGTACATGCATGTTTTTGAAGAGATGACGGTCTATGCTCCTGTCCCTGTACCCGTAAACGGCAACACGCATTACACCAGTGAAAGCATCGAGCGTTTACCGACCGGGAATGGCAATATCAGCGATCTGCTGAGAACCAACCCTGCGGTACGCATGGATTCAACGCAAAGTACCTCATTGAACCAGGGAGATATTCGCCCGGAGAAAATCTCTATTCACGGTGCGTCGCCCTACCAGAATGCCTATTTGATTGACGGTATTAGTGCAACGAATAACCTGAACCCAGCGAATGAGTCCGATGCCAGTAGTGCAACCAATATTAGCGGGATGTCACAGGGGTATTATCTTGATGTCAGCTTACTGGACAATGTGACGCTTTATGACAGTTTTGTGCCGGTTGAATTTGGCCGCTTCAATGGCGGGGTAATTGATGCAAAGATCAAACGCTTCAACGCTGATGATAGCAGCGTGAAACTGGGTTATCGCACTACGCGTTCGGACTGGTTAACATCGCATATCGATGAGAATAACAAGAGCGCATTTAATCAAGGTTCTTCAGGAAGTACTTATTACTCTCCAGATTTTAAAAAGAACTTTTATACCTTGTCGTTTAATCAGGAACTCGCTGATAACTTTGGCGTTACCGCCGGTTTATCGCGCCGCCAGTCTGATATCATCCGCGCGGATTATGTTTCGAATGACGGCATTGTCGCCGGCAGGGCACAGTATAAAAACGTTATCGATACTGCATTGAGCAAATTTACCTGGTTTGCCAGCGACCGCTTTACCCACGATTTAACCTTAAAATATACCGGCTCCAGCCGTGATTATAATACCAGCACCTTCCCGGAGTCTGATCGCGAAATGGGTAATAAATCCTATGGTCTGGCATGGGATATGGATACCCAGCTCGCATGGGCCAAACTGCGTACCACCGTTGGTTGGGATCATATTAGTGATTATACCCGTCACGATCATGACATCTGGTACACCGAACTTTCATGTACATATGGTGATATTTCAGGGCGTTGCACCCGTGGCGGATTAGGACACATTTCCCAGGCTGTAGATAATTACACCTTCAAAACACGCCTTGACTGGCAAAAATTCGCCGTGGGTAATGTTTCGCATCAACCCTACTTCGGCGCGGAATACATCTATTCCGATGCATGGACTGAACGCCATAACCAGTCTGAATCCTATGTGATTAATGCTGCCGGAAAGAAAACTAACCATACCATTTACCATAAAGGTAAAGGCAGCCTGGGAATAGACAATTACACGCTGTATATGGCGGATCGCATTAACTGGCGTAATGTGTCGTTAATGCCCGGCGTGCGGTATGACTATGACAACTATCTGTCAAACCACAATATCTCCCCGCGCTTTATGACGGAATGGGATATTTTTGCTGATCAAACCTCAATGATTACCGCCGGTTATAACCGTTACTATGGCGGGAATATTCTTGATATGGGATTACGTGATATCCGCAATAGCTGGACGGAATCGGTATCAGGCAATAAAACCCTGACACGTTATCAGGATTTGAAAACGCCTTATAACAATGAACTGGCAATGGGATTGCAGCAAAAAATCGGTAAAAATGTTATTGCGCGCGCAAACTATGTTTACCGTGAAGCGCATGATCAAATCAGCAAAAGCAGTCGTACCGACAGCGCGACTAAAACCACCATTACTGAATATAACAACGACGGTAAAACCAAAACGCATTCGTTCAACCTCAGTTTTGAACTGGCCGAACCCCTGCATATCAGCCAGGTAGATATTAACCCGCAAGTTGTCTTTAGCTATATCAAGAGCAAGGGCAACTTATCGTTGAACAATGGTTATGAGGAGAGCAATACCGGTGATAACCAGGTGGTCTATAACGGTAATCTGGTTTCTTACGATAGCGTTCCGGTGGCAGATTTTAATAATCCATTAAAGATCTCCTTAAACATGGATTTCACACATCAACCGAGCGGATTGGTGTGGGCGAATACGCTGGCCTGGCAAGAAGCGCGTAAAGCTCGCATTATCCTCGGTAAAACGAATGCGCAATACATTAGCGAATATTCAGATTACAAACAGTATGTTGATGAAAAACTGGATAGCAGCCTGACCTGGGACACCCGCTTGTCCTGGACGCCACAATTTCTGAAACAACAAAACCTGACGATCAGTGCCGATATTCTCAATGTACTGGATAGCAAAACCGCTGTTGATACAACGAATACCGGCGTGGCGACCTACGCCAGTGGCCGTACTTTCTGGCTTGATGTCAGCATGAAATTTTAATAGTTCGGATTTTACTTAACCGGGTAAATTCGCCCGGTTTTCGCATGGAGATAATTATGAGAAACCTCTGTTTCTTACTGACGTTAGTGGCAACTCTGTTGCTCCCCGGGCGACTGATTGCCGCCGCCTTACCGCAGGATGAAAAGTTAATTACCGGGCAACTGGACAATGGCTTGCGATACATGATTTATCCGCATGCTCAACCAAAGGATCAGGTAAATTTATGGCTGCAAATTCATACCGGTTCATTGCAGGAAGAAGACAATGAGCGCGGTGTGGCTCATTTTGTAGAACATATGATGTTTAACGGCACAAAAACATGGCCGGGTAATAAAGTCATCGAAACATTTGAGTCAATGGGCCTGCGTTTTGGTCGCGATGTTAATGCCTATACCAGCTATGACGAAACGGTGTACCAAGTAAGTTTGCCGACTACGCAGAAACAAAATCTGAAACAAGTGATGGCAATCTTCAGTGAATGGAGTAATGCCGCAACCTTTGAGAAACTTGAAGTAGACGCTGAACGCGGCGTAATTACTGAGGAATGGCGTGCATATCAGGATGCGAAATGGCGTACATCTCAGGCGCGCCGCCCTTTTCTTTTGGCAAATACACGTAATTTAGACCGTGAACCTATCGGCCTGATGGATACTGTTGCCACAGTCACACCGGCACAATTGCGCCAGTTTTATCAACGCTGGTATCAACCCAATAATATGACCTTTATTGTGGTCGGCGATATCGACAGTAAAGAAGCGCTGGCGCTGATAAAGGATAATTTAAGTAAGCTCCCGGCTAATAAAGCAGCTGAGAATCGCGTCTGGCCGACAAAAGCAGAAAACAATCTACGCTTTAATATTATTAATGATAAAGAAAACCGGGTGAACGGCATTGCACTCTATTATCGCCTGCCACTGGTACAAGTAAACGATGAGCAAAGCTTTATCGAACAAGCGGAATGGAGCATGTTGGTTCAGCTGTTCAATCAACGTCTGCAGGAACGTATACAGTCGGGCGAATTGAAGACTATTTCTGGTGGCACTGCGCGCAGCGTTAAAATTGCACCCGATTATCAGTCGCTGTTTTTCCGTGTAAATGCACGTGACAATAATATGCAGGATGCTGCGAATGCATTAATGGCAGAGTTGGCAACCCTCGATCAACATGGTTTTTCTGCTGAAGAACTCGACGATGTTAAAACTACCCGCCTAACCTGGCTGAAAAATGCGGTTGATCAGCAAGCTGAACGCGATTTACGTATGCTGACCAGTCGCCTGGCGTCCAGCTCGTTAAATAATACGCCGTTCTTGTCGCCGGAAGAGACATACCAACTTTCGAAACGTCTGTGGTCGCAAATTACCGTGCAAAGTCTGGCGGAAAAATGGCAGCAGCTAAGAAAGAACCAGGACGCATTTTGGGAGCAAATGGTAAACAATGAAGTTGCCGCCAAAAAAGCATTGTCTCCTGCGGCTATCCTGGCGCTGGAAAAAGAGTACGCCAACAAAAAGCTGGCGGCTTACATCTTCCCAGGCAGAAATTTATCGTTAACAGTAGACGCTGACCCACAGGCGGAAATTAGCAGTAAAGAAACGCTGGCTGAGAATCTGACATCATTAACACTTTCTAATGGTGCCAGGGTTATTCTGGCAAAATCAGCGGGTGAAGAGCAAAAGCTACAAATTATTGCCGTATCTAATAAAGGTGATTTAAGTTTCCCTGCGGAGCAAAAATCACTTATCTCGCTGGCAAATAAAGCGGTGAGTGGCAGCGGCGTTGGTGATCTCTCCTCTTCCAGCCTGAAACGCTGGAGTGCGGAAAACTCGGTAACCATGAGCAGCAAAGTCAGTGGGCTGAATACGTTGCTCTCCGTGAGCGCGCGGGCTAATAATCCTGAACCTGGTTTCCAGTTGATTAACCAGCGAATCACTCACAGCACGATTAATGACAATATTTGGGCATCGCTACAAAATGCTCAAATTCAGGCGTTGAAAACGCTCGACCAGCGTCCAGCAGAGAAATTCGCCCAGCAGATGTATGAGAAGCGCTATGCTGATGACCGTACGAAATTACTGCAAGAAAAACAGATTGCACAATTTACTGCCGCAGACGCGCTGGCAGCCGATCGCCAGTTATTTTCATCTCCAGCGGATATCACGTTTGTCGTTGTCGGTAATGTCGCAGAAGACAAACTTCTGCCGTTAATTACGCGTTACTTAGGATCAATAAAACACTCTGATTCGCCATTAGCCGCAGGTAAACCATTAACTCGCGCGACGGACAACGCATCGATTACTGTAGAAGAACAAAATGAACCTGTGGCACAGGTTTCACTGTGGAATCGTTATGATTCCCGGACACCTATTAATCTGGCGACACGTATGGCGCTGGATGCCTTTAACGTTGCCCTGGCTAAAGATCTGCGCATTAATATTCGTGAACAGGCATCTGGGGCATACAGCGTTTCTTCTCGCCTCTCGGTTGATCCTCAGGCCAAAGATATCACCCATTTGCTGGCTTTTACTTGTCAACCAGAACGGCATGAAGAACTGTTAGCGTTAGCGAATGAAGTGATGGTTAAGCGTCTGGCTAAAGGGATCAGTAAGCAAGAACTGAACGAATACCAGCAAAACGTTCAGCGCAGCCTCGATATCCAACAGCGTAGCGTTCAACAATTAGCGAACACCATTGTAAATAGTCTTATTCAATATGACGATCCTGCCGCATGGACTGCGCAGGAGCAATTATTGAAACAAATGACGGTAGATAATGTTAACACTACGGTTAAACAATATCTTTCTCATCCGGTGAATACCTTTACCGGAGTATTACTACCAAAATAATGACGTCCCCCGTCAACATATCGTTGGCGGGGGTTTTAGCAACAGACGTTATTTTATATAATAATTTTATGAATGCGTTCAAAATAACAACCGAGTACTAATAATGATATTTTAAGGGCTAATTTTTATGTGATAATTCACCAGAGTTAGAAAGCGCGTCAAAATAATGACATACAACACCACACTACAATCCATAACACCCTACGCTATTGTTTTTTAACGTAAATATATTTTTCCCATAATATCTCACGATAAATAACATTAGGATTTTGTTATTTAAACACAAGACCTTTGCACTTGCTTACTTTATCGATAAATCCTACTTTTTTAATGCGATCCAATCATTTTAAGGAGTTTAAAATGGATAAGAAGCAAGTAACGGATTTAAGGTCGGAATTACTCGATTCACGTTTTGGCGCTAAGTCTATTTCCACTATTGCAGAATCAAAACGATTTCCGCTGCACGAAATGCGCGATGATGTCGCATTCCAGATTATCAATGATGAGTTATATCTTGATGGCAACGCTCGTCAGAATCTGGCAACGTTCTGCCAGACCTGGGACGACGAAAATGTCCACAAGTTGATGGATTTATCCATTAACAAAAACTGGATCGACAAAGAAGAATATCCGCAATCTGCAGCCATCGACCTGCGTTGCGTAAACATGGTTGCCGATCTGTGGCATGCGCCTGCGCCGAAAAATGGTCAGGCCGTTGGCACCAACACCATTGGTTCTTCCGAGGCCTGTATGCTCGGCGGGATGGCGATGAAATGGCGTTGGCGCAAGCGTATGGAAGCCGCAGGTAAGCCGACTAACAAACCAAACCTGGTGTGCGGTCCGGTACAAATCTGCTGGCATAAATTCGCCCGCTACTGGGATGTGGAGCTGCGTGAGATCCCTATGCGCCCCGGTCAGTTGTTTATGGACCCGAAACGCATGATTGAAGCCTGCGACGAAAACACCATCGGCGTGGTGCCGACTTTCGGCGTGACCTACACCGGTAA